>JBKHEN010000018.1:0-28353 GCA_046540795.1 Spirochaetaceae bacterium
GCCGCGCCGCAGCGCAGCGTCCCTGGATCTTCGCCGAGATGCTATGGCGACGGCCGGCAACGACGGAGTCCGCCGCCTCACGGGAGTCCGGCGGGCCGCCAGGCGGGTTGCCCGGTCGGCAGCCGAACACGGCGCCCAGACCCGAGGCCGGGCCCGGGATGACCGACAAGGGGATCGATTTGGCCGCGGTGGCCCGGCGTTTCCACCAGCTTCTCGAGGAGATGCAGCCTGCGGAGTTTCACCTGAGCCGAGCGAGGCGATTCTACGCCTACTTTCTGAAGAATTTGCCGTTCGGCTACCGCCTCGCCGCGCAAGTGCAGCAGATCGAGTCGCACGAGGAGATTGAGCGTCACGTAGCCGGCTACTTTGTAGAGCATCCGGAGTACCGTTTGATTCGCCTCTCCCGCGGCATGGAGCGCTCCCATGCCTGATGGAACGCGGCATCATGTCTTCATCGCCGGCGTGATCGTGCTCGGCACCATCGTTGTCGGAACCATCGGCTACATGGTCATAGAGGGGTGGAACCTCATCGACTCCTTCTACATGACCATTCTCGCCATCAGCACGACCGGGTTTCGGGAGGTGCATCCGCTTTCGGATCCCGGCAAGATGTTGTCGGTGATCATAATCGTGGCGGGGTTGATTGCCATTGCGCATCTCGCCGGACGAGTGGCGCAGCTTCTGATCGAGTACTACGTATTGAGGAGACGGAGAATGGATAGACGCATTCAGAGGCAGCGAGGCCATTATATCGTGTGCGGGTACGGGCGCATGGGGCGCCAAGTCTGTCTGGAGCTCGAGAGCGAAGGGGCACACTACGTTGTTGTGGAGAAGTCCGAAGATCTGTCCGAGGCTCTCACCGCCTCCGGGGTCATGTACGTGCTCGGGGACGCCACCAACGACGAAACGCTCCTCCGGGCCGGTATCGAGCAGGCGGTAGGGCTCATCACAGTGGCCTCCACCGATCCGGAGAACGTCTACACCACGCTATCCGCGAAGGCGCTGAATCCGAATGTATTCGTTGTAGCCCGGGCACTCCAAGACGAGACGGAGTCGAAGCTTCGCAAAGCCGGTGCGGACCGGGTAATCAAGCCCTACGAGCACGTAGGCCAGCGAATGGCCCAGCTCTTACTTCGTCCGGATATCGTTGAGTTCATCGATACCGTGGCCCATGAGGCGGGAAAGGACATCAAGATAGAGGCCACCACCGTCGGTGAGCGGTCTCCGTTCGTCGGGCGTCAACTATATGACACGCCGATCAGAAACGAGCTGAACATCATCATTGTCGTTATCCGGCGAGCTGATGGCGAGCTCATCTACAACCCCGCCTCGACGGTGGAGCTCAAAGCAGGTGACCGTTTGATAGCAGTGGGGGACAAGGAGAACCTCAAGCGGCTCGCCGAGTCCTGCGTTTGATCACGGCTGCTGCATGAGCCGGTGTAGCTCGGCGGCGTTCGCCGGCGCGTAGCCATGCTGGTCGTTGTCGAAGTAGATATAGACGTCGATGCCCGCGTGGTGCTGCCGGCGGGCCCAGTCGGCCCAGGTTGCCAGCGTCTCGCGGTCGTAACTCCCCTCGTAGGCGGCGCCCGGTCCGTGGAGCCGCACGTAGGTGAAATCGGCGGTTACCTCCAGGGGCGAGCGAAATCCGGCGAGCTCATAGATGCACATCGCGCAGCCGTGCTCCTGCAGCAGCCGCGTCACCTCCGGGCACATCCAGGAGGGGTCACGGAACTCGAATACGTACCGGTGTTGCGGAGGAAGAGCCGCAAGGAAGGAGGCGAGTCGTTCGGTATTGACCCGCCATCGCGGCGGTAACTGAAACAGCACGGGACCGAGCCGGTCGCCGAGCAACCGCGCGCGCTCGGTTAGTCGGGGCGACGTTTCCGCCGGGTCCTTGAGCTTCTTCATGTGCGTGATATAGCGGTTGGCCTTGACGGCAAACGTGAAGCCGGCCGGTACGGCCTCGGCCCACGCGGCGAACTGGTTGGCGGAGGGTAGGTTGTAGAAGCTCTTGTTGAGCTCAACCGTGTCGAATTGCCGGCAGTAATATGTGAGCCACCGCTGCGGCGGAAGGTGAGGGGGATAAAAGGTCCCCCGCCAGTGCGGGTAATTCCAACCGGAAGTCCCGATGCGGATCACAACCTGAGGTCCTCGAGCCTTCGCGGTCGGTGCCGCAGCAGTGGCGGCCGCGCAGCCGGTGGCAGGCTCTCAGCTCCGCGGAGAGAAGGACGAGCCGTCTCTGAGCCGCTCATAAAGTTCCTTTTCACGTTGCGAGGGGTTCGTGGGGACTACGATCTTCATGACCGCGTAGAGATCCCCGCGACCGTGCTGTTTGCGAAGCCCTTTCCCCTTAAGTCGAAAACGCTTCCCGCTCTGCGTCCCCGGCGGCACGCCGACCGACGCCGTGCCGCCGACGATCGGTACGTTCACCTTTGCCCCGAGTACCGCTTCCCACGGTGCGATCGGCACGTCGGTCTCCAGGTCAGGACCATTGACGCGGAATGTGGGATGCGGCTGAATCCGCATGCGCAGGTACAGGTCCCCCTTGCGTCCGCCGCCGGGCGCGCCGCCGCCTTGGCCGCTGAGTCGCAGCCGCTCCCCGTCGTTGATGCCGGGGGGTATTCTGACTTCGAAGTTCCGCGTCCGCCTGTGCACGCGCCCTGAGGCGTCCGCTTCCTGCTGCTCGAGGGTTATGGTCTTCTTGCCGCCGTGGTAGGCGTCCTCGAGGGAGATGGTGACCTCGGCCTCATGGTCCTCGCCCTTGGCGCCCCAGGCACCGGCGCCCCATGTGCCCGTTTGCCGCTCGGCGGTACCCGTCTCCGGGCCTCCGCCGAATCCGAAAGCGCTACCGAAAAGCGACTCGAAGAAGTCACTGAACCCCCCGGCGCCGCTGCCGCCGCCGCGGCCGAAGAAGTCACCGAAGCCGCCGCCGAGATCGCCGAAGTTGAAAGTGCGGCGGTATCCGCCGCCGCCGCCGGCGTCACGGAATGCCTCCCAGCCCGGCGGAGGCCTAAACTCATCGCCCTCACTGTAGTTTGATCCGAGGGCATCGTACTTCTTGCGTTTCTCCGGGTCCTTGAGGACCTCGTAGGCCTCGTTGATTTCCTTGAACTTCTGTTCCGCATCCGCGGACTTGTTCACATCCGGGTGGTACTTGCGGGCAAGCTTGCGGTACGCCTCCTGTATCTGCTCTTGAGACGCCGAACGATCCACACCCAACGTCTCGTAGTAGTCCTTGTACTTTACCGCCATTGTGCTGCTCCTCTTCGCTCGGGTGTCGTCTCTCGATCAAAGCCCGGGCATCCGCAGTCCTAAGAGCGTACCGTCCCGGTACACACGAAACGCAACCGGATCCTCGCCGCGGTTCAGCTCCCGGTAGAACTCGGCGACGCTCGACACGGCACGGCCGTTCACCTCGGTAACCAGATCCGTGCGACGTAACCCCGCACGGTCGGCCGGGCTGCCTTCTATGACCACCGAAACCAGCACACCCTCGAGCTCCCGGGGCATGTTGGCTCGGCTGCGTATCTCGTCGATCAGCTCGATCGCCGCCAATCCGGGCCAGAGTTCCGCTGTGCCGGTGATCTCCTCCTCGGTGCCGCGCCGCTCGAGGCTAATGGTTTCAGTGCGCTCCTCTCCCGCTCGTATATAGGTGAGGCGAGCGCGCCTGCCGGGTTCGAGGTTGCCGATGATGCGGGTGAGCTCTCGGGTATCACTCACCGCGCGACCATCGACGGCGATAATGAAGTCCCCCGGTCGAAGATCCGCCCCCTCGGCGGGGCTGTCGCGGTGGACGTTCAGAACCAGCGCCCCCTCGAGTCCGCCGATTCCGAGCGATTCCGCAACGCCGGGGAGCCGCTCCTCGGTGGGATCCTCCACGCCGACGCCGAGCCAACCGTAGACGATGCGCCCCTCTTCGATGAAATCCTCTACCGCACGGCGCGCACTGTTGGAGGGAACGGCAAAGCCGAGGCCGACGCTACCGCCGCTTCGCGAGGCTATCCAGGTGTTGATACCGACGACTTCGCCCGCCGTGTTCACGAGCGCCCCTCCGGAGTTGCCGGGATTGATCGAGGCATCAGTTTGAATGTAATCGGTAAACCCCGCTATCGGCGAGCCCGGTTCGGGTCTTCTGCCGAGTGCGCTCACGATGCCCGCGGTGACCGTGGATTCGAAACCGAAGGGATTGCCCAGCGCAAGCACCCAGTCGCCCACGTAGAGCTCATCGGAATCGCCGAACTCCGCAATCGGAAACTCCTCCCGGGAGCTGAACCGCACCAACGCCAGGTCGGTGCGGGAATCTTTGCCCACGATCTCCGCTTCGAACTCTCGCTCGTCGGACAGGCGCACGCTGATCTCGCCGGCATCGCCCACCACGTGATTGTTGGTCAGCACGTAGACGTGACGTCCGTCATGGCGAACGATGACACCGGAGCCGAGGCCCGGTCGACGATACTCCCGCTCCTCCATTTCCGGCGGCCGGCCGAAGAAGAAGTCAAACGGCGAACGAAACCGCGGTGTACTCCGTTGGATCACCTCCACGGTATTCACCTCGACTACCGTCGGGAGGACGCGCTCGGCTACCTCCCGAAACGACACCGGAGCCCCCGCCTGGGCAGGCGGTACCGGCGCACCGCGCTGGGTCGGCGTCGCCCGGTCGGTCCGCTCCTCATCGAGTACCTCCCCGGCCGCGCCTGCCGGAATTTCTCCAGGCGGATCCCGTTCGGCGGCGGTCCGGTTCTCGGCCGTAAGGGCCGACCCGCCATCCGCCTCCTCACGCGGTGACGGTGTGTCCAGGGCGACGCCTACTAATACACCGATCCCCAGGGCTAACACGAGCGCCGCGACGCGACGTATCCATATCGCCATGACAAGTTCCTCCGTGATTACGTAAGTGCTCCGTTACTGAACAAAGAATAATCCCGGCGCGTGCGCCGGGAAACAAAAACAATCCCGGCCGGGTGCCGGGATAGAGAGTATCGCCGATTAGCCGGATTTTACGGAGATCTGCTTCGGTTTCACCTCTTCACGCTTCGGGAAGGAGATATGGAGCACGCCGTTCTTCATCTCCGCGTTGACCTTGTTCGGATCGATTGCATCCGGCAGCGTTACACTCCGTTGGAAGCTGCCGCTCCACCGCTCGCGATGATAGTATCCGCCTTTTTCTTCCTCGTGCTCGTCTTTCTTCTCACCCTTGATCGTGAGCACATTGCCGGAAACCGAGACGTCGATGTCCTTCCTATCGACACCGGGAAGCTCAGCGGTCACCTCGACCTGATCATCCTCATCGCGAACGTCCAGGCTCGGCGC
Organism: Spirochaetaceae bacterium; assembly: GCA_046540795.1. Taxonomy (GTDB): domain Bacteria; phylum Spirochaetota; class Spirochaetia; order DSM-27196; family PWMO01; genus JAAAOH01. The sequence continues at coordinate 5,311 of JBKHEN010000018.1, forward strand.
GAAGGTTCGATCGAGCATGCCGGGCCCACCGAACCAGTCCTCATCGAAGATGCGGTTTATCTCATCGCGCAGCCGGTCGAATTCAGTCGGCACATTTCGGCGATTTCCCCGTCGTCGTACCAGATCCATAGGTACCTCCTTTTCTCCTCGGGGTCTCGTTCCGGCCCACGGCCGGCTATCCTTTTCACTCATAAACTAGCAGAAAACGTGCCAAGCGAGACACCGTAATGGGGGACTTAAGTCACCAATTTATAGTGACTTACGGCGTAAGCAGAACCCATGTTGCACACCTTCGGTGCGGGGTGTGACAAAGTGTGCACAGAGTGGACGAATTGAGGCACACCTTATGGGTAATTTTGCTACATCTTTCGGGGCGGGGCGGCACGGAGCTGTATCAGTTCTTGTCATCCCGGCGGTGACGTACTAAGCTTGCCGCAGCATGGAACGACTTTCGCGCTCGGTTGCCGTCGCTTCGGGTAAAGGCGGGGTTGGTAAGTCCACCACCGCGCTGAACCTTGCCGTACACTACGCCAAGAGCGGCTTGCGCGTAGGCCTCGCCGACCTCGATCCTCTGTCGAACCTGGCCACTATTCTCGACATCGATGAGGAGACATTCGACTACACGCCGGAGGAGGTGAGACGCCGTGGTCTTTCGGTGTCGGAGTTCGTTTATCCGGTAACCGAGCGGTTGGATCTATTGTTTCCCAAGCCGACGGAGCGAAGCGAAGACAGCATTGCCATGCGACGCCTCTTATTCCGTCATCTTCGTGCGCAGATCGAGAAGCGCTACGATATCGTCCTCCTCGACATGCCGGCGGGGATCGACCATGAGGAGAACCTGGCGTTCCTGCCGCTGGTGGAGTCGATCGTCGTCGTTGTGCAGCCGGAGCCGACGTCGCATGTTTCGGCGGGCGGCTACATCCGCTCGGCCCTCGACGTCGCGCCGTATGCCGGCGTTCTTCTGTGGCACAACAAGTACGCACCGACGGGTGAGGGCGCTTTCGATCCTCAGGCCGTGGTGAGCAACTTCAACCGCTATGCAGAGCCGCGACATCGCATCACCCGGGCCGAAGCGATGCGCATCGTCGACATTGCATTCGTTCCGCATGATCCCGCCTTAGACCTGCTGCAAACACGGTTTTCCTTCGAGGCGACGCTCTACCACCGCATGCTTGGTATGCTCGATCTGCTCGTCGAAGAGCTGACCCCGGCCCTTACTACCGTCGATGGTCGCAACACGCCCGCCCGAAGCCTGCTACGTCGGCAACTCGTGCGGCATGAGGGGACGGAGGAGGTGGAATCGACGGTACGCCGCTTGGAGAGTTACCTCGGGGAACTGCGGGAAACGGGCTTTCTCAACGCCTCGGCGGGATCGCCCGGGAAGGTGGAGGTCCTGAGCGATGAGGAGCGCTCCTCCCTCGCCGATTACATCGCACGGTTGCGCTCGGATGCAGTACGTTCGGCGATCGTTCGCGCTCGGGATCTGGCACGACAGCTACTGGAATCGTGGAACGAGGAAACCCGAGAGCGTCGGGACGCGCGGGGGCGGGCACTGGAGTCCCGGACGGTTGCGGCGCTGAAACTGCTCGGCGGCGAGGAGCGGCGGTCTCGGCCATCGGTGCGGAATGCCGCGGGGTGTCTGCTCATGTACGTGGGAGTACACAAGCTGCTGCGGTCACATCGCATTCGGTCGCTCCTGCGAGCCTTCGTCCCGGTACGGCGTGACGAGCAGGGAAAGGTCGTGCGGGATCGATACCGGCAGATCCGCTCCCTCATCGAGCGGGATGACGAGTATCACCGCCGATTCTTCGAGCTGGTAAAGCGTTTCTTCCCGGTCGTCATGAAGCAGATGCAGAAGCTCGTTCGCGCCGAAGGGCTTTCCGCGGTAGTGCTACGGAGTACGATGGGGGAGGTGCACCGCAGCGCATACCTCAAGCTGCTCACCTCTTGGATGCACGATACCGCCAATAGCGGCCTCGGCATCAGCGTCGGATTGGCTCACACCACCGCCGCCCGGGCCATCGAGGACGGTGCCCGGGCGCTGGTGGAGAGCCTGGAGTGGGGCAGCGGCGACGACGGCAGTGGGCGGGAGGCGGGTCATGCCCCGGAGGCGGCCGGCCGCTCCGGAGGAGCCGACGGGAAGGCCGTTGGCGTTTCCGAGCACAATGGTCTATAATAGCGAACAGCGGTCGCTGGGAGGGGATCGACTGTAATGCCGGTTCAGCAGGACATCGAGACCCGGTTGGGACAGATCCGAAACTGGGCCGGGGTTTCGTTTAAGAAGAACATCCTCACGGTGCTCAATCAGGTTCTCCACGAAGATGAGCAGGTGGAGAACGTGCTCGAGGGGTTCTACTCAAGCGATTACGTGGTCTCCTCCGGTTCCGGCGCGCCGGGGCTCCTCTGTATTACCGACCGCCGGGTACTGTTCCTGCTGAACGGCGGAACCGGCGGCAGTGCTGATCGGCTCGGTTTCGACGAGATCACCGCGGTAAGCGTGCGCCGCTCCGACACCGGTGTGAAGGTCACCCTTCATCGGGGCTCCGGCGCGAGCGTGCTCACCTCGACCAAGGGCGGGGCACAGGCGGATTCCTTTCTCGACAGCATGATGCAGCGCGTCGGCGGGGATCTCGTGCACGTGGAGGACGTCCGATCGAGCGACGGGAACGCCACCGAACGCCGGGGCCCGGAGAAGCTCTCCAATCTGAACTTCCTGCACAAAGAGGCCCAACGCATCATCCGGGCGATCAACCGGTACAAGCAGTTCGACAACCAGCCCGCCTTTTTGCAGCAGCTTATCGACGATCTGTTTCTCGTCGCCTATCGGTGCGTGGGCAGCTCGAAGGATGTCGCCGAGGAGACCCGGCTGTTCGTGCTCATGGTGTTCATGTACCTCAGACAGCGCCTCGTTGCGGATCGTGAGGTCATCGTCGATATCTTCCGCTACGAAACGCTGCCGCTGCACCAGCGCCGCAGCATCCTGGAGTACTGGGAACTCTTCCACAACGAGATCAAAAAGATGAAGGGCGCGCCGAACACGCGGTCTCTGAAATCGCTTTCCTATCTGAAGTCCTACGACAAACGAGAGGACACCGCGCACTTCGACAAGGTCGCGGCGGTATTCTTCAGTTTTGCTCAGGTCGCCGTCAAGGCGGACGGAACGGTGAGCGAGGAGGAGTCGAAGCAGATCAAGAGCATCCGAAGGCTGATATACGGGGAACAGGCGGACTCCACCGGTACCGGCACCGAGGCATCGGCTGCGCAGCAGGCGATCACGATTTCGGAGGAGCAGGCGGAGAGTCTCGAGGAGGTCATGGAAAAGATCCATTCCCTTATCGGGATGGACAAGGTCAAGCGTCAAATCGACACTTTCGTGAACCTCATCAAAGTGCACAAAGAGCGCGAGCGTCGGGGACTGCCGGTGACGCCGTTCTCGAAGCATGCGGTGTTCTATGGGCCGCCGGGAACGGGGAAGACCACCATCGCCCGGTATCTCGGCAAAGTGTACAAGTCCCTCGGATTGCTGGAGCACGGTCACATGGTAGAGACCGACCGGGCCGGTCTGGTTGCCGGTTACGTCGGTCAGACGGCCATTCAGGTGGAGGAGGTGGTGCAGCAGGCGCTCGACGGGGTACTGTTCATCGACGAGGCCTACACGTTGAGCCCGCGAAGCGCCGGAAGTGATTTCGGCCAGGAGGCGATAGACACGCTGCTCAAGCGCATGGAGGATTTTCGGGACCGTCTGGTGGTCATCGTGGCGGGGTATCCCGACGAAATGCAGGATTTCATAGAGAGCAACCCGGGCCTCCAATCGCGGTTTAGTCGGTACTTCTACTTTGATCACTACGCCCCCCGGGAGCTGTTGCAGATCTTCGACATCTTCGCGGACAATTCCTCCTTTACCCTGACGCAGGGGGCGCGGCGGGAGCTGCTGCGGCTCATCACCCATTTCTATCGCCGTAGGGACCGCAGCTTCGGGAACGGGCGGTTCGTGCGAAACCTCTTCGAGCGCATCGTGGAGAAGCAGGCGAACCGCATATCGAGCGTCTCCCCGCTCACGGACAAGGTGCTCTGCTCCATCACCAAGCACGACATCCCGCGCCTGGAGGAGTTCGACCAGTACTCGGCATGAGCATTCGGGTAAAGATCGTTGCCGTCGTCTTGCCGCTGCTCGTGGCAACCCTGCTCCTCGCGGGGGCGTCCTCTTACTTCGCTGCAACGAGCGGCATTACTCGGCTCGCTCGCGACTTTCTGCAGTTCAAGGCGGAGGAGCTCGACTCCTATGCGGAGAGTCAGTGGCTGATCCTCGAGGAGAATGACCTTACCGACCGCCGGGAGATGGTGGAAGCGACCAAGGTGGGGATGGAGAGCTTTGCCGTGGGGCTACTGCGTAGCGACACGGAGCTGGTCTTTGCCGTGGACGAGTCCGGATCGGTGACCATGAGCACCTCACCCGTATCGCTCTCCGAGGAGGAGAGGGAGCAGATCGAGGCGCTACGGGATTCCGCGGGGCAGGGCCTCGTCGGTGTTAGCGTTGCCGGCACCGAACGGGTGGCACAGACGTTTCGCTTCGAACCCTATGAGTGGTTTGTGCTCGTAACCGAAGCGCGCGAGACGTTCTATCGCGACGTGGACCGCATCACCTCACAGACCCTCTACATCATCGCCGGCGCCGGCCTGCTGGCGGTCTTCCTGTTGCTTCTCTTTGCACGGCAGCTCACCCGGCCGCTGGTGAACGTGCGCAGGTCAATGCAGCAGATCATTACCTCCGGCGATCTGTCGGAACGGGTACGCGTGGAATACCGGGATGAGACCGGTCAGCTTGCCCATACCTTCAACGTGATGGTGAGCGAGCTCGAGAAAGCCTACGACCAGATCAAGCGCTACGCCTATCAGGCGGTGGTGGCACAGAAAAAGGAAACCCGCATCAGAAACATCTTCCAGCGCTACGTTCCGCAGGAAGTAATCGACCGGTTTTTCGAGCACCCGGAATCCATGCTCGTCGGGGACAATCGAGTGGTTTCGGTCTTGTTCTCAGACATTCGGAGTTTTGCGAGCATCTCGGAAGGGATGATGCCGGATGAGCTGGTGAACTCGCTGAACTCCTACTTCTCAGTGATGGTCGATATCATCATGGGTCATAACGGCGTGGTGGACAAATACATCGGCGACGCAATCATGGCCTTCTTCGGCGCTCCGGTGAAGCGCGAGGACGACGCGTGGCAGTCGGTGCTTGCCGGCATCGAGATGACTGAGGCTCTCGAGGCGTTCAATCGCCGGCAGCGAGCCGACAGCAAGCCGGAGTTTCACATCGGCATCGGTATCAACTACGGTATCGTGACCGTCGGAAACATCGGTACCGAGCGGAAAATGGACTACACCGTCATCGGAGACATGGTCAATCTCGCTTCCCGGCTCGAGGGGCTTACCAAGTACTACAAGCAGGAGCTCATCATATCGGAGAGCCTGAAGCGAAAAGTGGAAGACGCGCTGCCCTGCAGGCTACTCGACCGCGTTGCGGTGAAGGGCAAGCGGAGCGGTACGGAGATCTTCACGGTCAAACGATCGTTGAGCGATGAGGAGTCGCGGGCCTGGAAGATGCACGAGGAGGGGATGCGGGCGTTGTTCGACCGTCGATTCTCCGAGGCCGAGGAGGCGTTCGAAGCGGTTCTGCGGGTGTTGCCGGAGGATCCCGTCGCCGGGATAATGCGCCGCCGCGCCGCGCACTACCGGGAAGCTCCCCCGCCTGCGGGATGGACGGGGATAGAGGTTATGGAGACAAAGTAACCCGTGGGCATAGAAAAAGCTCATGGACACCTCACACCGGGTTATTCGAAGCTGCCGGCGACGAGCTCCTCGAGCTGTTCGAGAAACTCTTCCATGGCGGTCTCCTCCGCCGCCGCGCGCCTGCGGGAGAGATAATCCAGCCGTGCCTGCCTCCCGCCGTAGGTCGAGAGCTCGTAGAGGACATCAACCGTGTCCAAGAGGGCAGCCTCCCGTCCCGCCCGACGAAATGCTCGGTCATAAGCCTTGACGCGATCCCGGAGTCCGGGCATGACCTGCCGTACCGGATGCGAGGCGAGGAAAGAGTCGAGAAGCGGCTTCGCCTCGAGGCGGCTCTCGGTGGTGTCGGAGGCGAGAACCTCGTCCTCCCGCTCTGCGTAGGCGTCGTAGGCGGTCTCGAGCGCCCGGTATTCCTCGGCGGTTTCGCGTAATCGGCGAAGCTCCCCGTCGAGTCCCTGCCGCACTTCCTCGACCCGAGCGGCTTCCCGCTCGCGCTGCAGAGCGAGCTCGGTCCGGGCCTCTTCCGCCTCGCCACGGGCCTCCGAGAGGGATGCCTCGGCCTGTTCTCGTTCCTGTCGGACGCCGGCAAGTCGTTCCTCGGTTTGCTGAAGCTCCGCCCGCAGCCGGGTGATCTGCGCCGAAAGCTCCTCGTTTTCCTGTTGGAGCTGCGTGTTTTGCTCCTCGAGAGCGGTGAGCCGGGAGCGTAGCTCTTCGACGCGATCTCCCTCCCGGGCTTCGAGGCGGGAAAGCAGGTACTCGTGGCTTCGTGCGCTCACCGGAACCGCATCGAGCGCCTCCCGGTGCAGCTCGGCGGCTTCTTGATCGTTGCCCGCCTCCGCCGCGGTCCGGGCCTCCTCGGCAAGCTCCGTCGCGCGGCCGACCGCGCGAGCCCGAGTGAGTAAGTCACCGGTGTCGACGTCGCGCTCGGCACGTTGGTTCTCCAGCAGCGTTTCCAGGGACGAGAGAATGAAGAGCTCGGTGTCCCTGCGCTCGGCTACGGCCGGGAGGCTCGCCACTGTATCCTCGGACAGGTAGCCGCGGAGGTCCTCGATCCGATCGAGAGCGGTTTCGTGGTCCTCGGCACGGATGGCCCGACGGATTCGATTGTAGTAGCCGACTATCTGGTTCTGCGCGTGTCGTTCGCGCTCCCGGCGCTCGGCAAGCGTATCCAGCTCGGCCCGGGCCTGGCCGAGACGCTCCTCGGACTCCTCGACCCGCTCTTCGAAGCGGCCGCGGAGCTCCGCCTCGCGCTCCTCCGCTTCCTCGGTGATACGGCGGCGCTCTTCCTCGAGTTCCGTGAGGCGGGAGCGGAATTGTGTCTCCAGCTCGTCGAGGGTCTCGTCGAGCTCGGCGCGCTCTTCCTCGGCATCCGCACGCAGCGCATCGAGCTCTTCTTCAATGTCGGCGTCACCCTCCTCCCGCAGGGTCGCGATGCGCTCCTGCACCTCGGCCTCCTCGGCACCCGCTTCCCGCAGACGTTCCCGCTCCGCCTCGAGCTGCTCTTCGAGCTCACTCCGCAGCTGTTGCTCCCGACGCTCGATGTCGGCGGCAAGCCGGTCTTCCAGGTTGGTGCGGCGCTCCTCGATGTCCGAAAGCCGCTCCTCGACGGCGGCTATCTCCCGTTCCTTATCTTCGAGGTCCGCTTGTGCCTGTTCCTGAATACGGCGTATGAGCTCGGCCTGACCCTCGACACCTTCCTGCGGTGCCTGCGAGTGCTGTCTCCCCTCCTGCTCGAAGTACGTATAGAGCCCCAGGAGGCCGCCCGTGGCGATGAGCGCCATGGCAAGGTTGACCAGAAGAGGGAAGAGGAACCCGCGCCGAGCCGCTTTCGTGAGCTCGAGGGCCCGGGGGGAGAGGCCCGCCCGTTGCTCGGTGGTGAGCCGCTCGAGTTCTTCGAGGATTTCCCGGCGATCATCCGGGGGTATGGCCTGGTCCTCGGCGGAAAGTAGAGCCTCCGGCTCCTGCTCCGGCAGCGACTGTTTGCGGTATTCGTTTCCGCGCTTCAGCAATCCCGACATAGTCCTCAGTGACCACAGTGTATGACATTTCGCCGGTGCTGCAACATCTTGATCAACCCCCCGGTTGGGCCTACACTCCCGGCATGCAACGCACGGTACTGCAGATGCTCGCGCGGGCGGCGGAGGATTTCCGTGATTCCCCGTACGTATGGAACAAGACGGATGAGGGATGGAAGCCTCTGACATTCAGCGAGGTTCGCGACACCGCCCGGGCTCTGGCCGCGGGCCTGCGGGCAATCGGTCTCGAGCGGCACGACAAGGTGACCATTCTGGCAGAGGGACGGCAGGAATGGGTGATTACCGAGTTCGCCGTGCTCTACGCCGGCGGTGTTTCGGTGCCTCTGTCGATCAAGCTCCTTCCGGAGGAGCTGCCGTTTCGGATCAATCACTCGGAAAGCGTCATGGTTGCGGTTAGCCGAAACACCGTTTCGAAGCTGGCCGACGTGCTCGGCAAGCTAAAGCGGCGGGTCGTGGTGCTCTATCTCGACGACGATACGGAGACGCTACACAGCCTGGAGGAGAATTACCGCGTCGAGCGGGGCTCCCGGCTGTTCACGTACGCCGACCTCATCGAGCAGGGCCGGGCGGAGCTTGCCGCCCGTGAGCAGGAGCTTGCGGCAGTCGGGGAGCAAATCGGGGAGGAGGACGTGGTAACGATCTCCTATACCTCGGGGACTACGGGCAACCCCAAGGGAATCATGCTCACCCATAAGAACTACTACGTGAACGTGCACGATTCGGTGGAGCTACATCGGGTTCCCCACGGGGGGTACCGTACGCTGCTCATCCTGCCGTGCGACCATTCCTTTGCACATACGGTAGGGCTCTATGCGGCGCTGCCGCGGGGGATAGAAATCTACTTCGTCGACGCTCGTGGCGGGGGAATGGCGCAGATCCGCAATATCCCCACGAACCTGCGGGAAACGAATCCGGTGTTCCTGCTGACCGTACCGGCGCTCACCGGCAACTTCATGAAGAAAATTCGCGACGGCGTCGCCGCTAAGGGTGGGCCGGTGAAGAAACTCTTCGAGACGGGTCTCGCCGCGGGTATTGCCTACCACGGGAACGTTCAACCGAGGCCCCCGTTTCTGCGACGCGCGGTGAATTACCTGCCGTACAAGCTCGCGGACCTGGTGTTGTTTCGGGCGATCCGGCGAACCTTCGGGCGAAACATCCGGTTTTGCGTGGGCGGTGGAGCCCTGCTCGATCGCAAGCAGCAAGAGTTCTTCACGGCTCTCGGTGTGCCGATCTATCAGGGCTACGGCTTGACCGAAGCAGCTCCGGTAATCTCCTCAAACACGCCCTATGCCCACAAGATCGGTAGCTCAGGGATCATCGCACCGTCGGTGGAGTGCCATATTCTCGATGAGCACGGCGGGGAATGCGCCGTCGGAGAAACCGGACAGATTGCCGTGCGCGGTGAGAACGTGATGAAGGGGTATTTCAAGAACGACGCAGCCACCACGGAAGTGCTGCAGGGCGACTTGCTGCTCACCGGAGACCGCGGATACCTCGACGAGGACGGCTTCCTGCACGTGGTCGGCCGCGAAAAGGCGCTCCTCATCTCCCCGGACGGAGAGAAGTACTCGCCGGAAGAAATCGAGGAGGCCATCGTCAATTGCTCGGATCTCGTCGAACAGGCCCTCGTCTATAACGACCATTGTCGATATACCGGTGCGTTGATTACCCTGGACGAAGAGCGGGTGCGGGCCCGCATAGCGGAGCGGGGAATCAGCGACGCGGACGACGTCCTCGATGAGTTGCGGGCATCGCTATACGCGTTCGAAAACGATTCCGCGTACAAACGGCGGTTCCCGCCGCAGTGGGTGCCCTCGACGTTTCAGGTCCTGGAGGACCATTTCACCGAGGAAAACAAGATGATCAATTCCACCATGAAGATGGTGCGATACAGGATCATTAATGCGTACGAGGACCGTATCGCGGCGATGTACGCCGAGGACGGTCAGAACTATCGAAACGACAGAAACCGTGAAGCAGTGAGGAAGTTGTTCGGGGTCGGATGATACTCGGGGAATCGCGGGATATGTGACCGCTTGACCTTCGGTCCCGCGGGTGCCGAATTTGAATGTGATGATACGCACGCCTATCGAGGATTCTGCGCTCAGTGAGCATCTGGAGGGGATCAGTGACGACGCGATGGACCTCTTCCTCCTCGGAGACGGTACCGTGCGTGGTGCCATGCTGAACGGGACTCGCATGATAAACGAGATGCGGGTAAACCACCGGCTCGGCATCATCGAGACGCTGCTGCTCGGACATGCCTACCTGGCTGCCGGGCTGCTGACCTCTCAGATGAAGAGTCGCGATCGAATGATGGTCTCCCTGGACGCCGAGGGACCGGTCGACGGGATTACCGTTGAGTCGAACGTCCACGGGGAGGTGCGCGGGTATCTCAAGAACGACTCCATCGACATACAGGAGCCTCTCGGCAGCTTCGACCCCGCTCCCTTCATCGGCGGGGGGATGCTCTCGGTTACGCGGTTTCCCGAGGGAGCCCGGGTTCCCTATACGGGACGGGTCCCGCTCGAGTACGGCAGCGTTGCAAAGGACCTGGCCAACTACTTCTTTCGCTCGGAGCAAACGCCGACGGCATTCAACTTGAGCATACAGTTCGATGAAGAGGGCCGGGCAACCGGGGCCGGCGGTCTGTTGGTACAGACCCTCCCGAGCACCGATGAGGACACGCGTGTGGAGCTGGAGCACGTCATCCCCGAATTGCCCTCTCTCGGTCGCGTTTTTTCCGAGGGTGAGACCACGGCTAACTTCCTTCATACGCACTTCACGAGTTTCTCCCCTGAGGTTATAGGAAGCCGGAACGTTGAGTTCAGTTGCCCGTGCAGCCGGGAGCGGTTCGGACGGTTCCTGGTGGCCCTCGGGGAGGATGAGCTTCGTGACATAGCGGAAAACGGACCGATTCCGCTTCGCACGACCTGTTGGAACTGCGGAAGCACCTACGAGTTCGGGGAGGAGGCCGTCGCCGAGTTGCGACGGGAAGCAAGCCCGAGCGCTCGGTGACCTACGAGCGTCTTGCTCGAGTCCTTCGGGGCCGACCCTTGAGATTCTTCAGATCGGTGGACAGCACGAATAGCGCCGCCCGGGAATGGATTGGCTCGCATGGCACCGAGGCGGTGGGCGGCATCGTTGTCGCGGACGAGCAGACCGGCGGACGGGGCCGCTTCCGCCGCTCCTGGGTGACGCCTGCCGGCGCGGCCGTGGCGCTCAGTATCATCACCGCCGCGGAGCGTCCGGAGATTCTCCCTCAGGCCGCCGGCGTTTCCGTCGCGCAGGCGGTAGAACCGCTGGTAAGCGGCAGCGTGGGGCTGAAGTGGCCCAACGACGTCGAGATCGAAGGGCGCAAAGTGGCGGGCATTCTCATTGAGTCGAGCCTGAGCGGGGGGCACGGTTTCCAGATTACCGGTATCGGGGTTAACGTGGACGTTGATTTCACCACGGTTTCAGGCGACGCGGGTCCCGGCTCGAAGCTTGCGCTGAGAGCGACGAGCATTGCCCATCACAGACCGGTGGGAGCGGCTGCGCTCGACCGGGTGGAGCTCGTGGCGGAGGTGGTGAAGGCATTCGAAGCTTCCTTGAGCCTGAGGGACCTGCGGGAGCGATGGAAGGCGCTTCTTACGACCTTGGGCCGAACGGTGACGGTCGACGGACCAGGGGGGCGGATCACCGGTCGAGCCGTCGACGTCGCCCCGGACGGGCGCCTGGTGATCGAGGTCTCGCCGGGAAACTCCGTCATGGTCGCCGCGGGGGATGTCACCGTCGTCTCCTCACGGTAAGGAGGGGATTCCCGTGCGTATCACGGGTTCCCGGCTCGGAGAGAAGGTGGTATACTTGCCTCAAAAGGGTGCAATCACATGGGGGCGGCCGTGAGTTTCGGATCTACGGCAAGGTATGAGAATGGACCTGTGGACAGTCTTTCCATCGAAGAGGAGGAGCTGCAGGTAGTCCCGGGTGGCGTAGTGTTCTATCTCAAGGGCTACGTCGATACCTACAACTCTCACTCCTTTCAACGGCGCATTTCAAAGGTCATCGAGTCCGGGTATGACCGATTGGTGTTTCACTGTGCGGGCCTCGCCTACATCTCGAGTACCGGCATCGGTGCGTTCGTGGCATTTCTCAAGCAACTCGAGCCTCAGGACGGCGACATTGCACTGGTTCAGGTGCAGCCGAAGGTCTATGAGGTTTTTCAAATCCTCGGATTCAGCGATTTTTTCGCATTTGCCGACAGCATCGAGGAAGCGGCGCGGATTCTCAAGTCCGGCCGCGTGAAACAGCGGGTGACCCCCTTCCCCCGCAGCTTTGCCTGCCCGGTTTGCTCGGCCCGTCTTCGGGCTACCAAACCGGGGCGCTTTCGCTGTTCTAACTGCAAGACGATCCTGTTGGTGGACGAGGACGCGCAAGTCCTGCTCGGATGAGCCGGGCGGCAGCCGGAGTCGATTCAGCTCTGAAGCACCAGTAGCTCCCAGGGCCGAAGCACCGAGCGTTCGGGATCCGCGTCGGAATAGTTGGCCAGAAGCAGGCGGCCCGCGCGGCTCACAGCCGGAGCCGGTCTCTCCTCTGCGGACAGGTTCGTCGTGATCGTCAGGTGCCGGTTGTCGGCGGTACGCCGGTAACAGAACAGCGGCGACGCCGCTTCCCGGATAAGAGCAAAGTCACCGTAGAGTGCGGCTTGCGATTCCCTGCGGACTCGGAGCAGCGCTCTGTAGAACTCGACGATCGATTCGGGGTTTCCCCACTGTGAAGCCAGATTGACGGTTTCGTGGTTGGGGTTGATCGGAATCCATGGCTCTCCCTGCGTGAAACCCGCTCCCGGTTTCCCGTTCCACTGAAACGGAGTTCGCGCATTATCACGGCTGAGCCGACGGATGAGTGGAAGGATATCTTCGTCCCGCTTACCCAGGGCACGTTGTTCCCGGTAAAAGTTCAGGGTCTCCACGTCGCGATACGAGTGGATGTCTTCGAAGCGCGGATTCGTCATGCCGATCTCTTCGCCCTGAAAGAGAAACGGGGTCCCCTGCATCAGATAAGTCAGGCCCGCCAGGGCTTTGGCCGACTCGGTGTGGAATTTCTTGTCGTCTCCGAACCGGGACACCATGCGGGGATAGTCGTGGTTGTTGAGAAAGAGGCTGTTCCAGCCGCGGTCGTGCAGGCCCGTCTGCCAGCGTTCGAACACCTCTTTCAGTGCATCGATATCGATGGGCCGGGGATCCCATTTCCCGCCGGGGCCGGCGTCGAGCAACATGTGTTGAAAATGAAAGATCATATCGAGCTCGTTGCGCTCCGGGGCGACGTAACGCAGAGCCTCTTCGAGTCCCGTTTCGTGCATCTCCCCCACGGTGACAATGCCATAGTGGGAAAGCACCTCCCGGTTCATTTCCTTAAGGTAGGTGTGAACGTGCGGTCCGTTCGTGTACAAGCGGAATCCCGGCCGGGTGCCCGGCAGGGGGTCCTCGTCGTCGGGAAGCCCGTCGGGTTTCGATATCTGGTTTATGACATCCATGCGAAACCCGTCGACCCCACGGTCCAACCAGTACCGCATCATGTCGTATATGTCGTGGCGCACGTGCGGATTCGACCATTTGAGGTCGGGTTGTTTTGCCGTGTAGATGTGCAGGTAGTATTGGCCCCGCTCCCGGTCGTAGGTCCATGCACTCCCACCGAACGCCGAGAGCCAGTTGTTCGGGGGGGCACCGGCCCGGCCGTCCGCCCAGTAGTAGTAGTCCCCGTAAGGGCCTGTAGGGTTTGAGCGGGAGGAGCGAAACCAGGCGTGCTCGTCGGAAGTGTGATTGATCACCAGGTCCATAACGACGCGGATGCCTCGAGAATGGGCGGCGGCAAGGAGGTTGTGCATGTCCTCCATGGAACCGTACTCCGGGGCGATTTCCCGATAGGCGCTTATGTCGTAGCCGTTGTCCGCGTTAGGAGACTGGTAGACAGGGGACAACCAGATGAGATCGATGCCGAGCTCACGCAAGTAGTCGAGCTTACCGGTAATGCCGGGCAAGTCGCCGACGCCGTCGCCGTTTGAATCCCGGAAACTGCGAGGATAAATCTGATATGCGGTGGCTTCTTTCCACCAGGTGCATTTCTCGTTCTTTGCCATGGGTTCGCCCAGACTCGCAAGGACCGGAAGAAGCGTCAAGGGAGGCGGCTTTGAACCGATCATTAGATGTAGGATGGACCATCCCCGTCGATTGAAGTCGATCACGATGCTGTTCCTGCTTTCGGGGCTACTATTGATGCCCGTTGCTGTGGCGAAACCGCAAGAGCGCGCTCGAACGCCACTGCACTGGGCGGCACGCCGCGGCCACGAGCAGGTGGTGGAGCTCCTGCTCGAGCGCGGAGCAAACGTGGACGCTCAGGACGCCCTCGGGAGGACACCCCTACACGTGGCCGTGGGTCACCCGGCGGTCGTACGCCTGTTACTCGAGAATGGAGCGGCGGTGGATTCCCGGGATCACCTCTCCAACACGCCGCTTCACAGAGCCGTGCGAACGCCGGAGGTCGTGGAAGCGCTCATCGAGGCCGGGGCCGACGTGCGCGCCGAAAACATTGCGGGGGACACGGCCCTGGACGTTGCAATGCGCTACGGAAGCTCACGGCGGAACCTGCGCGTAGTGGAGCGGCTGGTGGAAGCCGGAGCGGGGGTAGAGTAGCAGGGCCCGGCCCTCCGTCTCGGCTTACCGCTTGGCAGCCGAGGTGTCCAGCGAGCGGGCCGTACGGACGATAAGGTCCCAGCCTGCCTCCACGTGGCGCCGTTCGACGTTGGTTTGTCCTACGACGAAGCGGATCGTGTAGTTGCCGCGCAGCTTGGTGTGAGTTACGTACATCTCGCCGCCGGCATTGACCGTTTCGAGGAGTTTTTCGTTCAACGCATTCAAGGTTTCGGTGTTCTCGATGTCCGTCGGGTGATATCGCAAGCAGACGGTGTTGAGCGGGGCCGGTGCAAGGAGCTCGAAGTCCGGCGCATCCTGTGCCCGCTGCGCGATTTCCGCGGCCAGCTCGAGGTGCTTCGCCACGCGATCGCGAATCCCCGCCACCCCGTAGGTGCGGATGACGAACCAGAGCTTCAGCGCCCTGAATCGTCGCCCCAACTGGATGCCCCAGTCCCTGTAGTTGTTGACCAGTCGCCCTTCGGCGGTACGCAGGTACTCCGGATGGATTTCGAAGGTGCGTGTGAGGGCCTCCCGATCACGGACGAAATAGGCCGAGCAGTCGAAATTGGTAAACATCCACTTGTGGGGATTGAACACGAAGGTATCGACGTACTCGAGGCCGTCGGTCATCCATCGCATCTGCGGGAGAAGCAGCGCGGTACCGGCCAGCGCGGCGTCCACGTGGAGCCAGACATCATGCCGTCGGCATATTTCCCCGATGCTCCGAAGCGGATCAACGGCGGTGGAGCCGGTGGTGCCGAGGGTGGCAACGACACAGCAGGGGACCAGTCCCGCCCGGAGATCCGCGATTATGGCCTCGTCGAGACGTTCGGGTATCATCGCGTAGTTCTCATCGACCTCGACGAAGCGGATGTTCTCTCGGCCGATGCCGGCAATCTTCGCGTCCTTCTCGATGGAGCTGTGGGTTTCACTCGAGCAGTACAGGGTAAGCGGGCTCTGCCGCGGCAGACCGTGTTCGTTGGCCTCGTAGTTCGTAACCCGTTCCCGGGCGGTGAGGATGGAAACCAGGGTCGACGTGGAGGCGGTGTCCTGGATGACCCCCTGGAAACCATCGTCCAGGCCGATCATGTCCCGCAGCCAGTCCATTACCCGCTCCTCCAGCTCCGTCGCCGCAGGCGAGGTCTGCCAGCTCATGCACTGAGCCCCGAGGGTGGCTGTGAGCATCTCGGCTAAGACCGACGGTGGGCTGGAGTTGGCCGGAAAGTAGGCAAAGAAGGACGGGTGCTGCCAGTGCGTCATGCCGGGCATGATGATATCCCGGAAGTCTCGAAACACCGTGTCGAAAGACTCGCTCGATTCCGGCGGCCGGGACGGTAGCTGTGACAGAATCTCACCCGGGGCAACCTTCGACTTCACCGGGTACTGCTCGATGGACTCGAGAAAGTCGGTCATCCAGTCGACAAGCTCGTGTCCCCTACGTCTGAACTCCTGCAATTCCATGATGACTCCTTCTGTGCGTTGGGCACAGTCTGCCCTGACCCGCCGGTCGGGTCAAGACGGTGGACAAGGGAGGGAAGGGCCGCTAGAGTGTCGGAAGACAAGGAGGTTTCGTGGACATACTTCCCGGGCGATCATATCCCCTCGGTGCCGCCTACGACGGCACGGGTACGAACTTCTGCCTGTATTCGGAGATTGCTGAGGCGGTGCAGCTCTGTCTCTTCGATGAGACCGGTCGAGAAATGCAGATCCCCTTGCCGGAGGTCACCGGTCATCGATGGCACGGGTATGTCCCTTACGTGCACCCCGGTAGCAGGTATGGGTTTCGTGTGTACGGTGCCTGGGCCCCGGAAGAGGGAATGCTGTGTAACCCGAACAAGCTGCTTCTCGACCCCTACGCCCGAGCGATCACCGGAGACATTCAGTGGAACGACGCGCTTTTCGGGTATGCCGATCCGGAGCACCTGACCGGATTCAACGAGAAAGACAGCGCTCCCTTTGTGCCGAAGTCCGTTGTCACCACGCCCTATTTCGACTGGTCCGGGGACGTGGTACCGGATATCCCCTGGCATCGCACCGTGATCTACGAAACGCACGTGAAGGGCTTCTCGGCCTTGAGCACGAAGCTCCCGGCGGAAGTGCGGGGTACCTATCGCGGGCTCGGGCATCCCCACAGCATCGAGTACCTCAAGCGCCTCGGTGTGACCTCCGTGGAATTGATGCCGGTTCACCAGTTTGTGCACGACGGGCATCTGCTGGAGCGGGAGTTGCGAAACTACTGGGGCTACAACACGATAGGATTCTTCGCGCCCCATGAAGAGTTCTCTTCCCGGGACACGGCCGCTTCCGGCGTAACGGAGTTCAAGCAGATGGTCAAGGCGCTCCATCGGGCAGGCATCGAGGTAATTCTCGACGTCGTTTACAATCACACCGCCGAAGGAGACCATCGCGGCCCCATGCTCTCCCTGCGAGGGATCGACAATCCCGCGTATTACCGCCTCTCCGGCGAGGATCCGCGATACTACGTGGACTATACCGGAACCGGCAATTCGCTCAACATGCGTCATCCGAACGTCCTGCAACTGATCATGGATTCGCTGCGCTACTGGGCCGAGGAGATGCACGTGGACGGTTTCCGCTTCGATCTGGCCTCGGCTCTGGCGCGCGAGCTGCACGACGTCGATCGGTTGAGCGCCTTTTTCGACGTCATTCAACAGGATCCGGTAGTATCCCGGCTGAAGCTCATCGCGGAGCCGTGGGATGTCGGCGAAGGCGGCTATCAGGTGGGTAACTTCCCTGCCGGATGGTCCGAGTGGAACGGGAAGTACCGGGATTGTATCCGCGACTTCTGGCGGGGTCAGGATCAGACGCTTGCGGAGTTCGCATTCCGCCTTACCGGAAGCTCGGATCTCTATGAGAATACCGGCAGGTTACCATATGCCAGCATAAACTTCATTACCGCTCATGACGGATTCACGCTGCAGGACCTGGTCTCCTACAACGAGAAGCACAACGAGGCGAACAGGGAGGACGGCCGTGACGGGGAGAACCATAATCGTTCCTGGAACTGCGGCGTGGAGGGACCCACCGATGATCCGAACGTGCTGTCCCTGCGCCGTCGCCAGCGTCGTAACTTTTTGGTGACCCTGCTGCTGAGTCAGGGGGTTCCCATGATCCTCGGCGGGGACGAGATCGGCCGAACCCAGCAGGGCAACAACAACGCATACTGCCAGGACAACGACGTCTCGTGGTACAACTGGAACGCCGTGGACATCGAGTTGCTGCAATTTACGCGGTTCCTGCTGGCCATCCGACAGGAGCACCCCGTGTTCCATCGTCGCCGGTTCTTCCAGGGACGTGCCATACACGGCGCGCAAGTCGAGGATATCGAATGGTTCACGCCCGACGGCGCGCAAATGGCGGAGGAGAACTGGGGAGAGGGGTTCGCCAAGTCGGTCGCGGTCTTTCTCAACGGGGACGCCATCCCGACTCCGGATGAGCATGGACTGCCGGTGCGTGACGACAGCTTTTACCTCATCTTCAATGCCCATTACGAGCCGCTCACCTTCAAGCTGCCGGATAAGGTCTGGGCGCGGAGGTGGCAGGTGCTCGTCGATACCGCAGAGGGTCGGCTCGATCCACCGCGAGAAGCGGAAGCGGGTGCCGAGATCGAAGCCACCGATCGAAGCGCCCTGGTGTTACGAAAGGTGGATTAAGTGATGGCACGTTCCCCCTTGTCCACTTATCGTGTGCAGCTGAGCCCGGATTTCGATCTGGACGCCGCGGCCGGGATCGCCCCGTACCTGGCGGCGCTGGGCATCAGTCACTTCTACGCTTCGTCCTATCTGCAGGCGGCGCCGGGAAGCACCCACGGCTACGACGTAGTCGATCATAGCCGGGTAAATGCGGAGCTCGGAGGAGAGAAAGCCCACCAGTGGTTCTGTCGCAGCCTCCGGGAGAACGGGTTGGGGCAGGTTCTCGACGTGGTTCCGAACCACATGGCCATATCCGGTTCGGACAATCGGTGGTGGTGGGACGTCCTGGAGAACGGCCCCTCCAGCCGGTACGCCACGTATTTCGACGTAGATTGGCGGGCGCAGCACGAGGCCGAGGGAAATCGGATTCTCCTGCCTATCCTCGGGGATCACTACGGGCGCATCCTCGAAGCCGGGGAGATCCGCCTGGAGCGCTCCGGGGGCTCGTTTCTTATCCGCTATTACGAAAACGTGTTTCCCGCAGCACCCCGGTCCGTGGTGGACCTGTTGTTTCGGGCGGCCGAGGCTTCGGAGTCGGCGGATCTGGCTTTCATTTCGAGCGCCCTCGACTATTTGCCGCTTCCCACGGCCACCGACCGCGAGAGTACCCGACGGCGTCATCGGGACAAAGAGGTCATTCGCGTACAGCTACGCAGGCTCCTCGACGAGCAGCCCCCGGTGCGCCGGGCCGTGGACGAGGAGGTCCGGCGGATCAACGATGATGCCGAGGTGATGGACGAGCTCCTGTCGGCGCAGAACTATCGACTGGCAAGATGGCGAATTGCGCGCAGCGACCTCGGCTATCGTCGTTTCTTCGATATCAACAACCTCGTGGCGTTGCGGATCGAGGACGACGAAGTGTTTCGAGAGACGCATCGGCTGATTCTGGGGTGGCTCGAGGACGGCACGCTGGACGGGTTGCGGATCGACCATCCCGACGGGCTACGGGATCCCGAGCAGTACTTCAGGCGCCTTCGAGAGCACGCGCCGGATGGATGGATCGTAGCGGAGAAGATTCTGCATCGGGGCGAGCGTATCCCCTCGTCCTGGCCGGTTGCCGGTACGACCGGCTATGATTTTTTGACCGTAACCGACGGTTTGTTCGTGGCGGCGGAGCATGAGGAGGAGCTCACGGACTTCTACCGGTATTTCACCGGTGAGCCCACCGACTACGCGGAGGTGCTTCGGGAAAAAAAGTTCCGCGTGATGGACGAGCTCCTCGGAAGCGACCTGAACCGTCTGACGGAGCTGGCAATGGGCGCGTGCGAGCGCCATCGCCGCTATCGGGATTACGGACGGGAGGAGGTCTGGAAGGCCCTGGCCGAAATCGTCGCCTCCTATCCCGTTTACCGGACATACGTTCGTGCCGGTCTCGGAGAGGTAAGCGAGGAAGACCGAAACCTCATCGAGCAGGTCATCGGAGAGGCCGCACGGCGGCGTCCGGAGCTGGATCCGGAGCTCTTCGACTTCCTGCGGCAGGTGATGCTCCTCGAGTATCCCGGTGACCTCGAGCGGGAACTGGTCATGCGCCTGCAACAGCTCACCGGCCCGGTCATGGCGAAGGGCGCGGAGGATACGGCGTTCTACACCTACAACCGATTCGTCATGCTGAACGAGGTCGGCGGGGATCCGGGACACTTCGGTACGAAGCCCGCGGAGTTGCACGAAGACTATCGCTACCGAGCGGAGCGCCTCCCTGCGGCTATGCTCGCCGGATCGACCCATGATACCAAGCGTGCCGAGGACGTGCGCATGCGTTTGGCGGTACTCTCGGAGATTCCCGAGGTGTGGGAGCAGTTCGTGCAGTCGGCAAGTGTGCACAACGAGCAGCATCGCCGCGACGGTCTGCCCGATCGAAACACCGAGTATCTGCTCTACCAAACGATCGTCGGGACCTGGCCCATCGAGGCCGATCGGGTCACCGCCTATGCAGAGAAAGCCGTCCGGGAGGCAAAGACTCATACCTCATGGACGGCGCAGGATGAGAACTATGAGACGGCTCTGCGAGAGTTCGTCGTCGGCATCATGGGGGACGATGCTTTTCTTGAGCTGGTCGATCGGCTCGTGGAGCGCATCAAGTTGCCCGGATGGATCAACAGCCTCTCGGCCTTGACCCTGCGGTTCACCGCCCCCGGGGTCCCCGACGTGTATCAGGGCAGCGAGCTATGGAACTTCAGCCTGGTAGACCCCGATAATCGCCGGCCCGTGGATTTCGCGTTGCGCTCCCGCCTGCTTTCGGAGGTCGCAGACCTCTCTCCGGAGGCGATCATGCAACGCGTGGATGAGGGGTTGCCGAAGCTTGCCGTCCTCCGGGCCATCCTCCGGCTGCGGCATGAACGGCCCGAAGCCTTCGGAGCGGAGGCGGGTTACGAACCCCTCGAGGTGGCGGGCGATGCGGCGGCTCATTTCTTCGCCTTTCTGCGAGGCGGAGAGGTGGCGACGATCGTACCGCGGATGCCGCTTACCCTGGCCGGAGCTTTCGGTGACACTGCGGTGGCCCTTCCCGCGGGCCCGTGGCGAAACGTTCTCACCGGCGATTCTTTGACGGGAAAGCAGACCACGCGGCTCGGCACCGTGCTCGGCCGTTTTCCCGTAGCGGTGCTCATGAAGGAGCGCGAGACGCCGGCGGCCGGACGGGAGAAGACCGACGCGAGGGTGAGCGAAGATGAGTGAGGCGGTAAGCCTGTGGGCCCCGGAGGCGGCAGGGGTCGATATCGTGATAGGCGAGCGCCGTATCCCCATGTGTCGCGGAGAGCGAGGGTACTGGAGCGTCCGGGTGGAGGAAGACCTCGCCTCGGTACCCTACGCGTTCAGCATCGACGGCGGCCCGCCGCGACCGGATCCGCGCTCCGAGCGCCAGCCGCAGGGGGTGCATGGCCCCTCCCTTCGCGTTCGACACGAAGTGTTCGAGTGGAGCGACGCAGGCTTTCAGCAATGTCCGCTCTCGGCGGCGGTCGTCTACGAGCTTCACGTCGGCACCTTTACACGGGAGGGGACCCTCGATGCCGCCGTAGGCCGCCTCAGTCATCTGACGGATCTCGGGGTCACTCATGTGGAGCTCTTGCCCCTTGCAGCCGCTTCCGGGAAGCGGGGCTGGGGATACGACGGGGTAGACCTTTATGCTCCCCACGAGGCGTACGGTGGACCGGACGCCGTGAAACGGTTCGTGGACGCCGCCCATGGTATGGGTCTGGCCGTCCTGATCGACGTGGTCTACAACCACCTCGGGCCCGAGGGAAACTATCTCGGAGAGTTCGGACCCTACTTCACGGACCGTTATCGCACTCCCTGGGGCATGGCGGTCAATCTGGATGGGCCGGGAAGCGACGAGGTCCGCCGTTTTTTCATAGATAACGCACTCACGTGGCTGCGGGACTACCATGCCGACGGGCTGCGCATCGACGCAGTGCACGCGTTCTACGACAAATCGGCGGTGAGCTTCCTCGAGGAGCTCGAGGAAGCGGCGGAGGACCTGGAGCGCGCGGAGGGACGCCGACTCGTCGTCATCGCGGAAAGCGACCTGAACGACCCGCGCATCGTGCGTAGCCGGGAGGCGGGCGGCTATGGGCTTCGTGCGCAATGGAGTGACGACTTTCATCACGCGCTGCACGCCTATCTTACCGGTGAGCGTCGGGGCTACTACGCGGACTACGGCCCTCTGCGTCTCGTGGCTAAGGCGCTTGAGCGCACGTTCGTCTTTGACGGGGCCTATCAGGGTTCACGCGGACGACGGCATGGCCGTCCGGCGACGGACCTCCCGGCGGACCGCTTTCTCGGCTATATTCAGAACCATGACCAGGTGGGAAACCGCGCGCTCGGAGAGCGTCTTTCCGACCTGGTGGGCCCGGAGCTTGCCAAGACGGCGGCAGCGGTATACTTGCTCTCGCCGTTCGTCCCGATGATCTTCCAGGGAGAGGAGTGGGCGGCCTCGTCGCCGTTTCTGTACTTCACGGACCACCAGGATCCCGATCTCGGCCACGCGGTGCGGGAGGGCAGACGCAGCGAATTCGACTTCGATGCACGGGGAATCCCGGACCCCCAGGCCCCGGAGACCGCCGAGGCATCGGTGCTGCGCTGGGATGAGCGCTCGTATAGTCCCCATGCGGAGGTGCTGGGCTTTTATCGGAACGTCCTCGGGATCCGGCGTCGCTTTGGGGAACTTGCCGCGGGCGTGCGGCGCGGAATGGAGGTGCAGATCGATGAGGCGGCCGACACCCTGGAGTTCAGAAGGGGTCGGGTGCGGCTACTGTGCAATTTTTCCGAGGAGACGAGGGCGTTCGCCTCGGGCGATGGGACCGCGTGGCGGATTCTCGCCGTATCCGCGCCGGAGCGCTTCGAAAGGGTGCAGGAATCCGCCACGCAGGAGATCCGTGTCCCGTGGCGGTGCGCGGTGGTACTACAGGCTTACTGATACTACGAGTGGTGTCCGGCGCACGCTGACTCCTCGGTGCACTCCCGTGCATCACCGGATACCACCTCGGACACCGCCTCCGCCGCGGTGGCGGCCTCGGTGATGAACACGCGCATCCCCGCCTCGGTCAGTTTCGCGAGCGCCCGTCTTCCCAAGCCGGAACAAACGACGGCATCGGCGCCGTGGTCGAGCACCCGAGACGCCGGCGCACAGGCGCCGTGGGCGCGATGAGGCTCGGTGTGAACCACCTCGATGACGGCCCTTGTGTCGGTGTCGACGACGGTGAATTGCGGGGCGCTGCCGAAGTGGCCGTAGATCGGCTCATCGAGGCCGCCCGGCGGCGCTTGCGGGATACACAGCTTCATTGTTTCCTCCCTAAAAGTTCGGTTGATTGTGGTGCCTCGGCTTTCTCGCTACGGGTCTCCACG
>JBKHEN010000019.1:0-27492 GCA_046540795.1 Spirochaetaceae bacterium
CGGTGGCGGAGGAGGCGGTGGCGGAGGAGGCCGCTCACCCGGTCCGGCGGGAGGCGCGGGTGGAGCTGGAGCTCGGCGGGAGTCGTGGCCCGCGCGGAGGGATCGGGGGCCGCAGGTGGCGCGCGGTGGATGCGTGGGGGGAGGTTGAGGTGGGCGGGGAGGTGGAGGCGCGGGCGGGGTTTCGGGGGGACCGTTTAGGGGCGGCGCTCGAGGCCGCTCGCAGGTGGGACGGCGATGAAGGCGAGGATTCGTGGCGCCTTGCGACCCGAGCCGCCGTCGGCGGGGCGCGCCTCGAGCAGTGGGTGCGGCTGCGACGCCCGTTGGAGCACGGAGGTCGGGCAGGATCCCACGGAGAATCCTACGGGGAGGTGGAAGGAGCGGTGCGTGTGGGATGGCATGGGGAGGGGTGGACGGTGTCTCTCCGGGCGGCGACGGAGCGGGCGGTGGAGCTCGAGGCGGAGGAAGGGGAGAAGCTCTCCACGGAGTGGAGCGAGTACCTCGGCGTGCGGTTGGAGCTGCGGCTGGCTGCGCCGTTTGCGGAGTTAGAGGCCGAGGATGAGGGCGGCTACCTGGAAGTATATGGTAAGCCCCACCACGTCTATGACGGTGGCCATGAGGGGACCGGCCATGACGGTCGGGTCGAGGCCGAGGCGGTGGATGAGAAGCGGGGATATGACGCCGATGATGGATGAGAAAAACACGACGAACACGAGAGAGGCGCCGATTGCCGCGGCCTGGGGAAGATCGACCCCCGGCGGAAGCAGCAGGCCGCGGAGCACGAGGACGCCCCCGAGCACGATTCCCATGATGATACTAACGAGCACCTCTTTGAGAACCACCTTCCCGATGTCGCGGAAATGGACTTCGCCGGTGGCAAGACCACGGATCATGAGGGTCGAGCTCTGAAGGCTGGTGTTCCCCCCGGTCTGCGTGATGACCGGTACGAACCACACCAGAAACGCCGCCACGGCGATAATAGGCTGGTACAGGCTCACCACGTTGGTCGTCACGGTCCCCGCCACCAGCAGGATGATGAGCCACGGAATGCGCTTCTTCACCAGCCGCAACACCGAGGATTCCGTGTAGCGTTCGAGACTTCCGTCCATGGCGCCCATCTTGTAGACGTCCTCGGTCTGCTCGTTACGGATGACGTCGATGACGTCGTCGAAGGTGATGATGCCGAGAAGCCGGTTGTACTCGTCTACGACCGGGAGAGCAATCAGATCATAGGTACCGAGAATGCGGGCCGCTTCCTCCTGGTCGGTATCCTCCCGAACGGTAATGACTTGACGGACCATGATCTCTTCCACGGGAGCGTCGTCGTCGTGAAAGAGCAGGTTCTTCAGCGATATCACCCCTTCGATGCGTTTGAGCCTGTCGACAACATAGATGTAGTACACGGTCTCCACATCCCGGCCGGTGGCTCGAATGAAAGACAGCGCCTGTCCTACCGTGAGAAAGGAACGGACCGCGAGATAACGCGGCGTCATGAGGCCGGCTGCGTCGTCGGCGTCGAAACGAAGCAGGAACTTCGTTTCCTCCCGGGCGTCGTTCGATATGGAGTGCCATACCGATTCACGAACCTCCGGAACAGCCGCCTGAATGATGTCGGCGAGGTCGTCGGGCTCGATCTGATCGAAGAGTCGGCGGATGTTATCGAGGGGCAAGGAACGGATGAGGAACTCCTGATCCGCCGCCGAAAGCGAGGTGATCAGGCGCACCTTCTTCTCCAAATCGAGGAGCAGAAAGATGCGGTAGGCTTCGTCCTCTTCGAGGGAATCCCATATGTCGACCAGGTCGTGCACCGGAAGATCGGCAACGACGCTTCGCAGTTCCGAGTCGTCCAGGATATGCAGGTACTCGCGGATGTTTTCAACCAGTGACAGCATGCTCGGCCTCCCAGTCTCCCACGAGTAAGATTTCCCGCTCGAGCCGGAGTCCAAGCTCGTCCCGCACGCGGGCCTCGACGAGCTCGATGAGGCGTCTGATGTCTTCAGCCCGGGCGCCCCCGGTATTTATGATGATGTTGGCGTGTCGGTCTGATATGCGTGCGCCTCCGATCTGTCGACCGCGCAGGCCCAGACTGTCTATAAGCGCCCCCGTCGGCTTGCCGAACGCCCGGTCGTTCTTGAACACGGAGCCTGCGGAGGGAGCGGCGAAATGTCCCTTGCTCTCCCGGTCGGTATAATACGTCTCCATTTCCGCACGCAGGGCCGCCGGGTCGGCCGGGGCGAGTCGGAAGGTGGTCTGCGTTATCACGGCCCGCCGTCGCTGGAAAGGAGAGCTCTTGTAGCTGAAATCGTCGAGCCGGGCCTGATACACCTCCGATTCCCCGGTCTCGTTCACGAGGCGGACCTCTTCGAGCACGTCGGCAATGGAACTGCCGTAGCAGCGGGCGTTCATCCACACGGCGCCCCCGACGCTGCCGGGCATTGAGTAGAGAAAGTGCAGGCCGCCGAGCCCGCGCTCCACCGCCCCTTCGGCCGCATCGCTTATGGGAAGCCCGGCGCCGACGACAAATCGGTTCCCTTCCTGCCGGACCGCGTCGAAGCCCCGCATGTCCATGACGACCCCGCGGACCCCGCGGTCGGCGACCAAAATGTTCGAGCCCCCGCCGAGGACGAAAACCGGAGCTGCGGCTTCCCGTGCAGCGTGAACGACCTGCCGCACGTCCGCTTCGGAGGATGGGCGCACGTAGAGGTCGGCCGGACCGCCGACCTCCAGCGTGGTATGGCGGCTCATGGGCTCGTCGGCTCGAACGAGACCGTCGATATTGATTTTTGCAAGCGTTTCTTTTAGCTTGATCACAGGGTCATCATACAGACGATCGGGGGGAATTTCCACAGGAAGTGACTCGGCCTGCGGCTCGACCCGCGGCCGGCGCGGCCGGCTCGACCCGCGGCCGGCGCGGCCTGTCGCCGCACAACAGCCTGGGAGGCCCGTTCGGTTAAGGAGAGACAGTGTCATTACGCCTTTTCAATACGCTCGGCCGTCGCGTGCAGGATTTCGTTCCCATCGAGGACAAGAAGGTGGGTATGTACACCTGCGGTCCCACGGTTTACCAGTACGCCCACATCGGCAATCTGCGCAGCTACGTCTTCGAGGACGTGCTCCGTCGAGCGCTCGAGTACTTCGGCTACGACGTCCGCCACGTGATGAACGTCACCGACGTCGGTCACCTCACGGATGACGCCGACGAGGGGGAAGACAAAGTAATCAGAAGCGCCCGGGAGATGGGAAAGACCGTCTGGGACATTGCCGAGCATTTCACTGAGGCGTTTTTCTCGGACATTACACGGCTCAATATCGAAGAACCTACCGTTGTCTGTAAAGCGACCGACCACATCGACGATATGATCGAGATGATCAAGCGGATCGAGGCCAACGGATATACCTACCAGGCAGGAGGAAATGTCTACTTCGACACGAGCAAGTTTCCGAACTACGGTGAGCTTGCGCTTCTTGACCGCCAGGAGCAGCAGGCCGGAGCGCGCATCGAGGTTGATTCCAACAAGCGTCATCCGCGGGATTTCGTGTTGTGGTTTACCAAGTCGAAGTTCGAGCATCAGGCGATGATCTGGGACTCGCCGTGGGGTCGAGGCTACCCGGGCTGGCACATCGAGTGCAGCGCCATGAGCACCAAGTACCTTGGTGAGCATTTCGATATCCACACCGGCGGTGTGGATCATATCGCGGTGCACCACACCAATGAGATCGCGCAAACCGAAGCCGCCACGGGTAGCAAATGGGTCAACTACTGGGTCCATGGGGAATTTCTGCTCATGGATACCGGCAAGATGTCGAAATCAAAGGGGAACTTCGTCACCCTGGGAGTCCTGGAAGAGGAAGGATTCGAGCCGCTGGATTTCCGTTACCTCTGCCTGGGCGCTCACTATCGTTCCCAGCTGCAGTTCTCCTACGACGCGCTCGTAGCCGCCCGAAGGGCCCGGCGCAACATCCTCGACCGTGTTGCGGCCCTGAAGGATGAGGCGGGTGAAAGCGGCGCCGGCGCGACGGCGGAGCATAGTGAGCGCTATCGTGCCTGGCTGCAGCAATTCGAAGAGCACCTTACCGACGATTTGAACGTGCCGAAGTGTCTCGCCGACCTGTGGGGCTCGATAAAGGACGATATGCTCTCGGTGCGGGAACGGCTGGATTTGGTGGACCGGATGGACCGTGTATTCGCCCTCGACCTTCTCGGGGCCGAGGCGTCCACGGACATCTCCCTCCTGGAGGAGGATATACGGCGTCTGGTGGAGGAGCGAAGCGAAGCACGGCGGAGACGGGACTTTGCTCGTGCCGACGAGATCCGTGATTTGCTAAAGGAGCGGGGTATCATTCTGGAAGATACCCCCGAGGGAACGCGGTGGAAAAAGCTGTAGCCGGTGTAACCTCGCCGGGTCTCGGGTTGTTTTACGTATGGATCAACGAGCGGAGTTCAAAGCAGTCTATGATGCGGTCTATCCTCTTATTGTTCGCATCGTTTATGGTATAACGCGAGAGCTCCACGTCGCGGAGGAATTGTGCCAGGACGCCTTCATCCGGTACTATCAACGCATGGATACGATCCCTACGAGGGAACAGGCCAAGTACTGGCTTATTCGCGTGTCCAAGAACCTCGCTCTCAACCACGAAAAGCAGCGCGGCCGGGAACAGACCGCTTATCAACGGGCCTACAGGCAGCCGGCACGCCGGCCCGAGTCCGGGGAGTCCACGGTATTGCGGGAGGAAACCTACCATGCCGTGCAGAACGCCCTGACCGAGTTACCGGAGAATTTGCGGGCCGTCCTGGTCATGCGCGAATATGGCAACCTCAGCTATCGGGAAATCGCGGAATCGCTTCAGATAAGCGAGTCGAACGTGAAAGTGCGGATGCACCGTGCGCGTGAGCGCCTTGCAAAGGTGCTCAAGGAGGCCGACATATATGTACCATAACGGGGAAGACATCTCCGCGTATCTCGACGGAGAGCTGCCTGAACAAGCCGCGCACCGGCTGGAGGGGGAGCTCGAAGAGAACTCGGAGGCACGGGATGAGTTTGCCCGTCTTCGCCGATTGAAACAGATACTGCAAGCCGGAGAAGAGCCCGACTTCGAATCCGGCAGGCAGCGTGTGTGGGTAAATCTGGAAAAACGCCTAGAGACGCGGCCGCCGTTGTGGCGCCGGCGGGTCTCGGTGCCGCTGCCGCTGGCGGCGGCGGCGGCGCTTATCATGGTGGTGTTCGCCGGCTTTCTTGTGCGCTACGTGGGACCGCAGTGGGGCGGCTCCTCTGCCGCCGCAACTGCGGACGGTAGCGCCGTGGAACAGGGTTCCCGGGAGGCGGTCGCTCCGGACGGAGTCTCCGACGATCCGGCAGCGGACACGCAGATTGCTGCCGCCGGTATGGAGGCCGAGGAGCTTCTGAACTGGTTGAACGAGAAGAGTGCCGGTGCCCAGGTCAGCGTGAAGCTCCCCGACACTGCGCGGTTCCGCATCATGGGAGAGCCGCAGCTGGTACGGGCGACGGAATGGCAGCAACGCGGGAGCGAAACGCAGAATAACTAATGAGACTGCCTGCCCGGTTCACGACAATCTGCACCGTTGCCGTGCTGCTGCTCGTCGCGCCTCAGGCGGGGGCGCAGGATCTCGTCGACGGCGAGAATGGCGACACTCTCGACGAAGCGCTCCGCGAGTTGGCAGACCGGGCCCTCGATGTTCATATCACCGCACGAATCACCGAGGCGGGTGGCGAAGAGTCAGTGTGGGATATGGAGGTCACGCGAGTTACCATCTCCGGACGCGCCGTGACCGTGCGGCTCGACGGCAGTAACGTCACCGTCGTGGCAACCTTCACGCCCTACACACAGTCCGACGACTCGATCCTCCTCGTTGCACAGGGACAGACCTGGGTTTCCCGGGGAGACGACGAACGGGAGGTCAGTTATCAAACCGCCCTTGAGAGCATGCCGATAGAGCTCGGAGAGCCCGTGGTGTTCTTGCCTCTCGGGGGGAACGGGCTTACAATGGATGTAGAAGACGCCGACCGGACGGTAGAAGACGCCGACCGGACGTCGGAGGAAACGTCATCCTTCAATATTGAGCTCGAGGTAACCGTAGCGCCCTACACCGGGGATGCTGCGGACGATGAGTAGTACTAATTCATGAGCCGTTCATCTCGCAACGTCCGTAACGCCCTCGGTGCAGTCGCTGTTTTTCTGATTCTCCTCGGCACCCTCTACGGATTGATCAGCGTATCCGGTCGGGATCCCGTAATCGAGGCAGTCGAGCCCGGGGTGGCGGCGCCCGGAGAGGAGATCGTCATTCGCGGCGCTCATTTCGGAGATAGCCGGGGGCGCGGGAACGTCCGAGTTGCCGGCAGTGTTCCCACCTCCTCCGCTTACCGGGAATGGTCCGATACCCGGATTGCCATGCGGGTTCCCGAAGACGTGGCCTCAGGGCTGGTCTACGTAGAAACCGAGCGGGGGAGGAGCAACGGCGTGCTCTTCGCAAATGCGGAGCAGGTTCCGGAAGGCGAGTCCGGGTCCGATTCGGCTGCGCGGCCCGCAATCGACTCCGTGAGTCCCGAGGAAGCTTCGGTAGGCGAAGTCGTCACTATCCGAGGGAGTCGCTTCGGCGGTACACGAGACGGCTCACGCGTAAGCTTTACCTGGGAATCTGCAGACGGTCGGACGGGCCGTGTTCATGTACCCTCGGAAAACTACGGCTATCCTTCGTGGTCGTCTCGGGAGATACGGGTCAGAGTTCCCGACGGTGCGGTAAGCGGAAGCGTCGTGGTCGAAACCGCCCGGGGACGCAGCGCCGAAAAGCCGATACGGATCGAGCAGCCGGTCGGCACCAAACGTTTCGAGGAAGCTCGCACCCATGCGGTAGCGACTTCGGTAACCCTGGATTCCATACACCTCACCGAGGACGGTGCCGAGGGGACGGTGTATCTATGGACGCCGGAGGTGGACCGGGGCCCTGAACAACGGAATCATCAGATCCTCACCGAGTCGGAGTCGCCGCTGTTCTCTCCGGCTCACGGTGTAGCTCTTTATCGCATACGGAATCCCGAGGCCGACGATGAGTGGGAAATGCGTCGCACCGTCTTGTTCGACCGCTACGCGGTGCACAGCGAGATCGACGAGAGTCGAGTATCCGCCGACTACGATCGGCCGGAGGCCTTTATGCGCCGCTATACGGGGCAGGAGTCGCTCCTGCCCGTAGACGCTGAACCGATACAGCAGCGCGCATCGCAGCTCGGTGGTCGCCGGGGGAATCCTTACGCCCGGGCCGAGCGTACATACCGATGGGTGATGGACTACCTCGATCCCGTGGAGCGGGAAAGCCCGATCGGCGCGATAGAGGCACTGGAATCCGGATCGGCGAACGGGTTCGGGTACGCCACGCTCGCCACGGCGCTGCTCCGTGCGCAGGCGGTCCCGGCACGTACGGTGGCCGGGTATCTGGTGTGCCCTGAGGAGCGGCTCTATCGTCACTACTGGGTCGAGTTCTACATCGAGGACTTCGGATGGGTGCCGATGGACCCCGCCGCGGCGGACGGCGCGGTGTGTGACAGCTTCCCGCAGCCGGAGGAGCCGGTGAGCTACTACTTCGGCGGCGTGGACGCCGACCGGATTGCCTTCAGCAAGGGTATCCTCGAGATGCCACGGATGCATCCCGAGGGGCGGGTGCGTCGCGTCTCGACAATGTACTCCCTGCAATCCCACCATGAAGAGGTCGTGGGCGATATCGAGTGGTACGAGACCAGCTGGCACGACGTGGCGTATCTCGGCAGTTATTGACAGCGCGGGGCAGCGGGCCTAAGCTGGTAGTATAGGGTTTAGCGGAGCCACAAAGGGGAGAAGTGTTATGGACGGCCTGGATAATCTCAAGCGTGTCGATTCCGAAATGTATGACGTTGTGCTGCGGGAAGAACGGCGGCAGCACGAGAAACTCGAGCTCATAGCCTCGGAGAATTTCGCAAGCCATGCGGTGCTCGAGGCCGCCGGGACCGTTCTCACCAACAAGTATGCGGAAGGGTATCCCGGTAAGCGGTACTACGGCGGTTGCGAGTACATCGACATGGCCGAGGATCTCGCCCGTGACCGCGCCAAGGAGCTGTTCGGTGCCGATCACGCGAACGTACAACCCCACTCGGGGAGCTCTGCGAACATGGCGGTGTACTTCGCGGTGTTGAAGCCGGGGGACACGATGCTCGGAATGGACCTTGCTCACGGGGGACACCTGACCCACGGATCGTCGGTCAATTTCTCGGGGAAGCTCTATAACATCGCGAGCTACGGTGTAGATCGGGAGACCGAGACGATCGACTACGACGAGGTCGCGCGTGTGGCCAAGGAAACGCGTCCCGGGCTCATTATGGCCGGCGCCTCGGCGTATCCACGAGTAATCGATTTTCCGCGGTTCCGTCGCATCGCCGACGAGGTGGGGGCGTTACTCGTGGTGGACATGGCCCATTTTGCCGGGCTCGTGGCAACGGGAGAGCATCCCTCGCCGATTCCCCATGCGCATTTCGTTACCTCAACCACCCACAAAACGCTTCGCGGCCCCCGCGGCGGGTTGATTCTCATCGGCAAGGATACGGAGAACACCCTCGGGATCAAAGCGCCCAAATCGGGGCGCGTCAAGCGATTCTCAGAAATCATCGACTCGAACGTTATGCCCGGGATTCAGGGTGGGCCGCTCATGCACATCATTGCGGCCAAAGGAGTGGCCTTCAAGGAGGCGCTCACGCCGGAGTTCGCGACGTACCAGAAGCAGATCGTCGCAAACGCCCGTGCTCTCGCGCAGGCTCTCGAGACCGAAGGCGCACGGATCGTCTCCGGGGGCACGGACAACCACCTGATGCTCGTCGACGTGACGCCCTTCGGCATCACCGGTAAAGAGGCGGAGCAGGCGCTCGACCGGGCCAACATCACCGTGAACAAGAACGCCATTCCGTTCGATACACAGAGCCCGCTGGTAACTTCGGGCGTTCGCCTCGGTACGCCGGCCTTGACGACCCGGGGGATGATGGAGAGCGATATGGAGACGGTTGCGTCGCTGATCGTGCAGGTCCTACGCTCCAGCGGCGACGATGCGGTTATCGACCGCGTCGGCAAGGAGGTCAAAGAGCTTTCGGCCCGCTTCCGGCTCTATCCGGAGGGCGATACGCCCCGGTAGCTCGCATTGACAAAGCTCAGAGGGCGCTCGTATACTTAGGCGAGAAGTCACGTGGGCGGAATGCAGAATGGGCAACCCTTTACAGCTTTCCATGGTCAACTTCAACAAGGGTGCGTACATCATTGTTGAAGGCAAGCAAAAGGCTGACCAGTTCTTCATCATCCGCTCCGGCAAGGTGAGAATCAGCAAAGAAGTAGAGGTCGTGGAGGAAGAGGGCGGCAACGTTCTCAGCCCCGGGGACTTCTTCGGCGTTGTTTCCACCATGTCAGGGCATAGCCACATAGAAACGGCACAGGCCCTGACGGACGTGTCGCTGATCTCCGTAAACCGGGACAACTACACCCTGCTCATAGAGAGAAATGCGCCGGTGGCCATGAAGATCATCGAGGCGTTCTCGCGTAGGATGCGCTATCTCGATGAGGCATTGGCCCGACTGACGTTCAAGGAGACGGCGGAACCGGATCCGAGCCACCTCTTCGATGTGGCCGAGTACTATGCCCGCCAGAACCAGTACAACCAGGCATACTACGCGTATTATCAGTACATTCAACACGTTCCTCATGGGGAGAACGTGCAGACCGCCCGAGAGCGGATGATGAAGATTAAGCCCTACGCCAAGGCGGTGCATCTGGATGGCGGCTCGGATGACTTCACCCGGGAGTACCCAAAGGATACCATGATCTTTGCCGAAACCATGCCGGGGCGGGAGCTGTACATCATTCAAAAGGGTAGCGTAAAGATCACCAAGATCGTCAATGATAATGAGGTGCTCCTTGCGGTGTTGCGGCAGGGCGACATCTTCGGGGAAATGTCGCTCATAGAAAATAAGCCGCGCTCGGCCAGTGCCATTGCCTTCGAGGACTCGGTGCTGTTGGCGGTGAACAAAGAGAACTTCGAGCGCATGGTGCAGACCCAGCCGCAGATCATCGCGCGGCTCACCACTCTGCTTGCGGAGCGCATTTGGTTCATCTATAAGCAGCTCGCAAACACGCTCCTCGGCAACAAAGTGGGCCGCCTCTACGACGCTCTGCTTATTCAGCTGGAAAAGAATCGGGTACCGATCCGCTCGGGAGAGGCCTACACATTCGACTTCGGCACACGGGAGCTCATAAACATGGTCGGCCTACCCATGAATGAGGGAAATGAGGCCGTGCGGGAGCTGCTGCAGAACTCGAAGCTCAAGGCAATGGACAACCGCGTCCACGTGACCGACATAGAAGAGATAGAGAAGCAGGCAAAGTACTATCGCAAGATGGAAAAGATCGAGCGATCCCGCCGCCAACAAAAGCAACAGCAGAGGATCAGTTAACTATATGGGACGTGCCTTGTTTGCCGCAGGCTGCTTCTGGGGCGTGGAGGATGCCTTTCGGAACGTCAAAGGTGTGCAGTCGGTACGCTCGGGGTACTCGGGCGGCCACATCAAGAAACCCACCTACGAGCAGGTGTGCAGTGGTACCACCGGGCATGCCGAGACGGTGGAGGTGCACTACGATCCGTCGGTGGTGAGCTTCGATGATCTGCTACGGGTGTTCTTTACCATTCATGATCCTACGCAGAAGAATCGCCAAGGCCCCGACGTGGGAGAGCAGTACCGATCGGCGGTGTTCTACACCGACGAGGAGCAGCGAGTTGCTGCGGAACGCGCCGTGGCCCGCGTGGATGCGGGGGAGGGACCCCGGCAGGTTCGGGGCCCGGTGCAGACGGAAATCCGGCCCGCCGGTGCGTTCTATCCCGCGGAGGATTTTCATCAACGCTATTTCGAGAAGCACGGTTTCTCGAACGCGCCGGCGGTGCCTGAGGATCTGCGTACCGGACCGGCCTGACGGGATCTCTTACCGGGATTTGCCGGACTTGCCGGCTTTGCTTTTGGAAGCTTCGGATATAATTTTCAACGCGTCCTCGAGTGCGAGGTTCTCCACCGATTCCTTGTCCTTGAACTCATCCGGTAGACCGATGTTCTTGCTGCCATGCTTGATGTAGGGACCGTATTTCCCGTCGTACACCGCTACTTTCTTCTGTTTTTCGGGGTCGACGCCGAGATCGCGTAACTTCTTGGATCTCCGTCCCCCCTTCTTTTCTTCCTTCAACAGCTCCACGGCCCGCGATAGATCAATGGTGTAAACGTCGTCGTCCTTCTTGAGCGAGCGATATTCCCCGTCATGATACACGTAGGGCCCGAAGCGGCCGTTTGCGGCAATCACTTCATTCCCGGTCTCGGGATGGACGCCTAAGGTGCGAGGGAGGCTCAGCAACTTAAGCGCAAACTCGAGGTCAACGTCCCGGGGCCTGGATCCTTTCGGCAGGCTCGCGCGCTTCGGCTTATCACCGTCCTCCCCCTGGTC
Source organism: Spirochaetaceae bacterium (assembly GCA_046540795.1). Taxonomy (GTDB): domain Bacteria; phylum Spirochaetota; class Spirochaetia; order DSM-27196; family PWMO01; genus JAAAOH01. The sequence goes on from JBKHEN010000019.1 coordinate 11,506, forward strand.
TCCGAGCTGTACGTAGGGGCCGTAGCGGCCCACGAAGCAATACACCGGCTTCCCGGTCTCAGGATCCGTGCCGATGGGCTCCGGTCCTCTCTTGCTGAGCTCTATCAGCTCGTGGATCTGTTCCTCATCGAGATCCGCCGGGGCCACCTCCTCCGGTATGGAGGCGTGAACGGGCTCCTCGCCGTTGTTGCGATGAACGAGATACGGACCGTAGCGGCCGACGCGCACCTCGGTGTCGTCGGGCAGCTGCGGAAGATCGACGGTGCGGGTCTCAGTAGGATCTATCGCCCCCTCGCGGTGCTCGACCTGGCTCTTCAGCCCGTTCTCTCCCAGGTAGAACTGTCGCAGGTACTCCAGGGAATCACGCTCGCCGAAGGCGATCTCGTCCAGAGCAGTCTCCATCTCCGAGGTGAACCCGTATTCGATGAGATAATGGAAGTGTCGCTCCAGCAGCTGTATGACGGCGATGCCGGTAAAAGTCGGTACGAGCGCAGTCCCTTGTCGACGAATATAGTCGCGCTCGTAGAGAGTTGAGATGATCGACGCGTAGGTGCTCGGTCGTCCGATTCCCTCGCGTTCGAGACGTTGTACCAGCGAGGCTTCGGTGAAACGTGCGGGTGGCTTTGTTTCGTGGTACAGCGCATCGAGACCCCGGAGGTTCAGGGTTTGCCCCTCCTCGAGGTCGGGGAGCAATACCTCCTTGTCGTCGAGTGCTGCTTCCGGGTCGTCCTTTCCCTCCACATAGACCCGCAGATAGCCGGGGAAAAGAATCCGGGACCCGCTTGCAGTGAACTCACATTCCCCTGCGTTGATCCGAACCGAAACCTGGAGCTTCTTCGCGTCGGCCATCTGCGTGGCCAGTGTCCGCTTCCAAATCATCTCGTAGAGAGCCCGATCCTTACCGGCGAGGTTCGTCCCGGCGGGATCGGTGAAGGCCGGTCCCGCCGGGCGGATGGCCTCGTGGGCCTCCTGGGCCCGGGCTTTCGAGGAGAACTGCCGTGGCTTCTCGAACAGATAGTCCGCACCGTACCGTTGCTCTACGGTTCGTCGTGCGCCGCCGATGGCTTCTCCCGAAAGATGGGGCGAGTCGGTGCGCATGTAGGTGATGAGCCCTTCCTCATAGAGACGCTGAGCGATGCGCATGGTATCCCGCGCAGAGAGCCCGAGCTTGCGGTTTGCTTCCTGCTGCAAGGAGGAGGTAATGAACGGCGGGGCCGGACGTGAGGTGGTCTGCTTCTCGGTGACCTCGCTCACGGTCCACTCCTCCTGTTGAAGCTTCTCGCTCAGGGCCTCCGCATCCTCTTTGCTGAGGACCCGCACCTCCTTTTTTTCAAGACGACCCGTTTCGGCATTGAAATCCTTGCTTCCCGCGATCCGCCGGCCCTCAACCGACTGAAGCTTCGCCTCGAAGACGACGCCGTCGGTGTCCTTCGGGGAGCTGAGGTCCGCCTTGAGGTCCCAGTAGACGGACTTCTCGAAACGGATGCGCTCCCGCTCCCGGTCAACGATGAGCCTGAGCCCCGGTGACTGAACCCGTCCGGCCGACAACCCATATGCGATTTTCTTCCAGACGAGCGGGGAAAGGGTAAAGCCGTAGAGACGGTCCAGGATACGCCGGGTCTCCTGCGCGCGTACCAGAGCCATATCGATGTCTCGGTAATTCTCCAGCGCCTCCGTTATCGCGCCCCGGGTGATTTCGTGAAATACCATACGCCTGACCGGGACGGAGGGCTTCAACACCTCCACCAGGTGCCAGGATATGCTTTCTCCCTCCCGGTCTTCGTCGGTGGCGAGCACTAGGGCATCCGACTCCTTGAGTTTCGACTTCAGCTGTCGGATGATTTTGGTTTTCCCTTTCGGCAGGATGTAGAGAGGAGCGAAATCGTTCTCCACATCGATGCCGAGGCGTGCCCAGTCTTCCTGCTTGAGATGTTTCGGCACGTCGGAGGCCCGCTGTGGCAGATCACGGATGTGCCCGATGCTGGCCTCAACGTGATAATTGCGCGGCAGGAAGCGCTTTATGGTTCGTGCCTTTGTGGGCGACTCGACGATGACGAGCACACGTTCCGACATATGGGCCGATATGGTGCAGAATATCGGTGCTTCGTCAATACTCTCCGGAGTCGTTTCGCGTTTCTCCCGCGTTGAAGCCTCGGGCGATTTTCGCTATGATGTGCCTCACTTACCCGCTTTCGGGATTCGGCATACACTCGAATGACCCGGCAGAAGGAGCGCACATGCAGGCGGTCGAGCTCAGAAAAAGCTTCAACCACAAGGAGTTCGAGGATCGCATCTATGCGATGTGGAAGGAACGCGGGTATTTCTCCCCGGGAGCCCCGGTGGAAGTAGCCGAGAAGGGAAACCCTTTCGTCATTGTCATACCTCCTCCGAACGTCACCGGTGTCCTGCATATGGGGCACGGGTTGAACAACAGCCTGCAGGACGTCCTGGTGCGCTATCATCGCATGCTCGGGGAACCGACGCTCTGGGTCCCGGGCACCGATCACGCCGGGATAGCCACGCAGAACGTGGTGGAGCGCAAGCTCCGGGAGCGGGGCCTCGACAAGTACGAGCTGGGTCGGGAGAAGTTCGTCGAGGAGACCTGGAAAGTAAAGGAAGAGCATCACGGGGTCATCACGCGGCAGCTCGAAAAGATCGGTGCCTCATGCGATTGGTCACGAGAGCGGTTCACCCTGGATGAGGGGCTTTCGCAGGCGGTGAAGGAGGTTTTCGTCAGTCTGTACGAGCGGGATCTCGTCTATCGCGGTTACTACCTTGTCAATTGGTGCCCTTCCTGTGGGACCGCGCTCTCGGACGACGAGGTGGTGCACTGGGAGGAAGGGGGCAAGCTCTATCGGTACACGTACCCCCTGGAGGACGGATCGGGGAACATTGAAATCGCTACCACCCGGCCGGAATCCATGCTCGGCGACATGGCGGTCGCGGTAAATCCGGCCGACAAGCGGTATCGCCACCTGGTGGGTAAGTACGTGACGTTGCCGTTGGTCGAACGGCGGCTCCCGATCATAGAGGACGACTATGTGGACATGGAGTTCGGCTCCGGGGCGGTGAAGATTACTCCGGGACACGATCCGAACGACTATGCAATTGCCGTGCGTCATGACCTGGAGCTTCTGAATATTCTGAATCCCGACGGCACGTTGAACGAGAGCGTGCCCGAACCCTATCGGGGGCTCTCCGTCCTCGAGGCTCGCACCCGTGTCGTGGAGGACCTCAAGAAGCAGGGGTACTACCTCGGCGAGAAAGATCACCCGCACCAGCTCGGCCACTGCTATCGGTGCGATACGGTTATCGAACCCTATCTCTCGGAACAGTGGTTCGTGCGGATGAGACCTCTAGCGGAGAAGGCGCTGGAAGCGTGGCGACGGGGAGAAGTACGCTTTTTTCCGAAACGCTGGGAGAACACCTACACGGCGTGGCTCGAGAATATCCGGGACTGGTGTATATCACGGCAGTTGTGGTGGGGCCACCGTATCCCGGTGTGGTACGACCGGGACACCGGGGAGATGATCGTCTCCCGCGAGGATCCTACCGAGCTGCCGGAGAACGCCGGGCGCAACCTCGTCCAGGACGAGGACGTTCTCGATACCTGGTTTTCCTCCTGGCTGTGGCCGTTTTCTACGCTGGGCTGGCCGGAGGAAACCGAAGATCTCAAGACTTTCTTTCCGACGAGCGCCCTCGTGACCGCCTACGACATCATCTTCTTCTGGGTGGCCCGCATGATCATGGCGAGCATGGAGTTCATGGGCCGGGCACCCTTCCGCGATATCTATATCACGGGTCTGATCCGGGACAAACAGGGTCGGAAGATGTCGAAATCGCTGGGAAACGGGATCGATCCGCTGGATGTCGTCGAGGAGTTCGGCGCGGATGCGCACAAGTTCACCCTGGCGTTCCTTGCGACTTCGGGGCAGGACATCCTGCTCGAGAAGGACGATTTTCACTTCGGCTCGAAGTTCTCAAACAAGATATGGAATGCGTCGCGGTACATCCTGATGAATCTGGAAGGGCGTACGCTGCTGCCGCGTGAAGAGATTAGTGCCGGCGATGTGGACCGGTGGATCTATCATCGCTTGAACGAGGCGGCTGCGACCGTGCGAAAGGCGATGGGTGAGTACCGCTTCAGCGTGGCCGCCCAGGCGGTGTACGAGTACTTCTGGGGAGACTTCTGCGATTGGTACGTGGAAGCGACGAAGCTCTCACTCTATTCCGACGATGAGGCCGAGAAGGACCGGGGGATTTCGCTTCTCGTATACGTGCTCGAAGAGAGCCTGCGCCTGCTCCATCCGTTCATGTCGTTCATCACCGAGGAAATCTTCGGGCGGCTGCCCGATTTTCCGGGGAAAGCGGAAGCGGCAATCATCTCCCCCTATCCCGAGGTCCGTGCAGAGCGCCGGGTTCCCGAGCTCGATGCGCGGTTCGGATCGCTGCAGGAGCTGGTACGCCTGGTGCGTACGCTACGCAGCGAGTTCACGATTGCACCCGCGCGGCGAATCTCCTTCGACGTAAAATGCGACGCCGATTTTGCCGCAGCCGACTTCCTCGAAGAGAACGTCGAGCTGATCCGCATGCTCACCGGCGCGGATGCCGTGGGTTTCCCGGCGGCGGGGCCGCAGCGCGAAGGTGCGGTCGCTCTGGTGGGAACCGGTTTCGAGGTGTATGTCTTTGTCCGTGACGTGATCGATGTATCCGCACAGCTCGAGCGCCTCTCGAAAAACAGGGACAAGAGCGCCCGGCAGCTCGAGTCCACGCGGCGGAAACTCCGGAACCCTGGGTTCCTTGAGAACGCCGGCGAAGAGGTGGTGTGGAAGGAACGGGAAAAAGAGCAGGAGCTTGCCAGGCAAGTTGAGAAGCTCGACATGTATCTGAGCGACCTTCAGCCCTGATGCCTGCCCGCCGACACTGATACAAGAAGCGTATGGGGCAAGCAGGCAGGAATATCAGTGTCAAGATCGTGGCGATCCTGGTCGTTTCTCTGTTGGTGGTCGAGCTCGTGATCCTCGTGTTCTCGGCCTTCTCGGAGTATGAGCGGCTGGTCGGCCATTACCGATTCGAAGGCGAGGTGATTGCCCGCGCAGTGGATCCGGCTCGCCTCGAGGATCGCGCATACAGAGACGAGCTACTCTCACGGCTCTCGGAGATGGATGTCCAGGACATTGAAGCGGCGCCGCAGCAACAACAGGTGGCGCAGGAGATCACTGATGAGGTAATGTCCTACGCCGAAAACGGCGTGCGTGTAGAGATCGACGTTTCCGGCATCGAGCCCGGACTCCGGGGCTATGTTCTGCGGATTCTCGGGCTCACCCTTATCATCGTTGCGGTAATGGTACCGGTGACCTATGCGTTTCTCTCGGTCAGCCTGGTGCGTCCGCTCCGGGCCCTTCTGTCCAACCTCAAGGCCATTTCCGGACAGGAGGGAGACCTGACCGCCCGTCTGCAGACCCGCGCCCGGGACGAGATAGGAGAGATTGCCGACGCGTTCAACGCCTTCGTCGATCGCATCTGTGAGGTCGTGGAGGCAACGAAGCAGGCGACTCGGGAGACCGTGAAAAGCGGCGAGCGTCTCAATGAGAGCGCGCAGGAGTCGGCGGGGCACCTCGAGCGGATATCGGCTTCGGTCTCGAGCGTGAAGTCGCGGATCGAGACGCTGGACGAGGAGATTCAGGAATCCGCCTCGGCAGTCAACCAGATATCCGCGTCCATCACCTCCTTAGCGGGATCGGTGACGAATCAGGCCTCATCGGTATCCGATGCCGTGGCTGCGGTGGAGGAGATGAACCGGTCGATCAATAACCTGGTGGATGTCGCCAACCGGCGCAAGGAGCTCGCAAACGCACTGCTCGAGACCGCTCAGGCCGGTTACGAGAAGATGCAAGAATCGGTGGAGGCCATCGGCAGCATCGAGTCCTCCACGAACGAGATCCTCTCGGCCGTCGATGTCATCAATACCATCGCCGGGCAGACCGATCTCTTGTCGATGAACGCCGCGATCGAGGCTGCGCATGCCGGAGAGGCCGGCAAAGGTTTTGCCGTGGTCGCCGAGGAGATCCGCAACCTTGCCGAGCAGACTTCGGAGCACGCCAAGAGCATAAGCGCCACCTTGAACGCCGAAGTGGAAAAGGTCACCTTTGCCGGGGAAAGCAACCGGGCCGCCGGTGAGTCATTCGAGGGAATGATGGCGGACATCCGGCAGGTTGTCGACTCTATGGGGGAAATCGTCGCCTCGATGAACGAGCAGTCCGTTGCGAGCTCGGAGGTCCTGCGATCGCTTCAGAGTATCGACGAGCTCTCCGACGAGGTCAAATCCGCCTCCCAGGAAATCGACACCAGTGCCCGGAGCGTCAACGGGAACATCGAAACCGTCTCCGAGGTTTCGGCGGACGTCAAGAACGAGATGAACGAGATCGGCACCGACATCGGCCGGGTCAACGAGGCTATGCGCACGATAACGGAGAGCGGCCGCGGCAACGCGGAGAATATCGAGCGGATCGTGCGGGAAGTGGAGCGGTTCAAGACCGAGTAGCCCGCCGGGCGACCGCGCTCAGATGAGGCCGTCGATCCGTTCGTCGAGAGCTTTCTGATCCGCGGCGAAGGAAGCCAGCCCGGCGAGATTCAGAAGCGAATCGATCGCCACTTCACCCGCCCTGATCCTGTCACGCCAGTGCTCGTGGCGCGGAATCTTCCCGTCGCCGGCAATCCGTTCCGCTTCCGTGTCGTCGAGAGCGGGGAACATGTCCTCTATCCCCATGGCTCGCGCCCGACGCACGAGCTCTTCACCGCTCTCAGGAGTATCCTCGTCGAGGCTTCGGGCGAAGTCCTGCACGACATCGTCGACCTCCCAGAGCTTCTCGAGCCGGACCTCGGATTGGTCGAGCTCCGGGTTTAGCGCCACCTCGTACACGGTGTCGAGCTGAGAGGCGAAGTCCGGCTGCAGCGTCTCGCGCGCCTCACGGGCCACCGAGGTCGGCATGGTGAATACGTCAACCCCGGCAAGCTTTCCGACCTGATCCCCGCTTCGGAAGCTTGCTGCAATCTGCCTGGTGGGCTCCGCCCGTTCTGCGGTGAGTTCACGGACCACGTGCTGGGAGGCAATGGTCGCTTTCTCTCCGACGTTGATGCCGTCACCGAGGCCGTTGTCCTTGACGTACGCGTTCAGTCTGCCGAGAAACACGTTACAGAAATCGGGGCGAGCCGCCGCGGCGACCACCGCGTTCTGTCGTGCCGAGAACTCCAGGGTGAAGTTGACCCGCACACCTTCCTCTCGTAATCGGCGAGCGCCGATGAGTCCGGTAGCCGTGAGAGGCACTTTCACGATGAAATGCTCCGGCTCGATCTCGTGGAAGCGTTTGCCGTAGTGCACGATCCCGTCGAGGTCGTGGGAGAGATCCGTATGCAATTCGACGCTGACGTCTGCGCCGAAGGTGGAAACCAGCCGCAATCCATGACGCGCGTTGAGAATGAACGCAATTTCCGCGATCTTCCGGCGCCGCTCGAGGTCACCGAGGATAGCGGCGGCTTCCCTGATGAAATCGTCGTAGCTGCCTTTCTGGATTTCCTTGTTGAGGAGCGTATTGTTGGTGGTTAGTGCGCTCATCTCGGCCGTCCAGATCTCGGAGGCGGCCTCTATGTCTCCGGTGTCGAGCCAGAGCTCGGTTCCGGTGTCGCGAAGGTGTTGCCAGAACTCATCCCGGCTTCCGGTAACGCTCGGCTTCCGGCGCTCGATGTCCTTGCCGATGAGCTCACGGATCAGATCGTTGGTCTTTGCGCTGATCGTCGGCATCGTAACCCTCCTCCGTGAAGTATAGTGACGGCGCTAACAGTGGTTCAAGGAGGGACGGTTTCTCAGCGGACCGCGGGGCGGTTGCCGAGGCACAAAAAAACGCGGGACCCGTAAGCCCCGCGTCGTACCTTCGTATCTTCCGTTCGTGTCCCGGTCACCCGCGGTTCGTAAGCCGTTTCACGACGCGGGAACGCTTGCGGACACAGGTCGGTCGGTCATTCCTCATCATCCTCGTCTTCCGGATTCCACGTACCCCGACGCGTTTCGTCGTCGATGCTGGGGATTCGCAACACGGTGCCCGGGAGAATCAGATCCGGATTGTCCGGATCGGGAATCTTGTCCTTGTTCTCCTCATACAGCGTCCGCCACTCCCAAGGATCGTCGTAGACGAACTCGTATTCGGCGATCCGCCAGAAGCAGTCCCGTCGGTCCCGGATGAGTCGTACAACGTAGTAGCGGGGCTTTACCTCGTCTGAGGGACCCACCGCACGCACGGCACGAAGGGCTGAAAGCACGTTACGCGAGGCTTGAATGCTCTCTTCGTATTCCTCGTTTTCGAATGCCGTTACCGATTCCTCGAAGAACTCGGAGGCGTTTTCCCATTCATCGGAAAACCGCTCTTTTGCGTCGACGCGCTCCGCAGACTTCATGCGCTCTTCGGCGCGGTTGCGCCAGGAGTTTGCCTGATAGCGCAGCAGTCGTTCCTGGGCCCATTCACGGGCCCGCTGCGTGAGCTCTCGCGCCTCCTCCGAGAGCTCCACGGCGCGGTCGTACTCTCCCTCATCGATGGCCTGCTCGGCCTGTCGGCGCAGCTCCTGCGCCTCTTCGTAATGAGGATTGTCGGTAAGGAAGTTCTGGCCGAGCGCCTGAGTGCCGACCGCAAGAGCCAGAACGATAGCTATCGCAATGATTCGTGTCTTGTTCTTCATGGTGTCACTCCTCGATCAGGACTGGTCCTCGTCGTCGTCTTCATCTTCCTCGGGCTCGAAGTCCTCCTGCTCTCGTTCGAGGTCCTCGATGTCCCCCTCGGCGGAGCGGAGGTTCGAATCCGTGTCTTCAAGCGCTTTCACCGCACGCTCACGCTTCTCCCGAGTCCGGTTGACCACGCTTTCGTGTTGCTCGAGGCTGTCCTCATACAACGATACACCGACTTCGAACTCTTCGGTGTCCAGGGCCGTCCGGGCGTCTTCGAGGGTGGATCGAGCTTCGTCGTATTCACTCGACATTGCCCTCGGAGCTTTCAGCTCTTGCGCCTCCTCATCGAGCTCTGTGATTTGATCCTCCCACTGCGATTGCAGAGCGCCGGAGCCGTTCTCCACGACGGTCTCATAGCTCGCTATGGCGTCACGATACGTGTCGGCGGCCAGCTCGTTGTCGTCGCCGTACGCCTCCTCCGCGGTGCCGTAGGCCGTCTCACCGGCGGCATACTCGTCTTCCGCATGCTGATCGAAGTCGTAGCGGCGAATGAGATCTCGCAATTCGGTTGCTCGATCCCGCAGGTCGTCCGGTGTGGGGGCGACTTCCTCTTCCTCCGCCGGCTCCGGTTCCGGCTCCGGCTCCTCCGGTGGTGTTTCCGGAGCAGTCTGGCAGGAAAAGAGGAACACGGTGAGTGCGAGAATTCCGAGTATCAACAGGTTTCGTTTCATAGTCCTCTCCACACATGAGTGTTTGACGCATTTGCGCACTTTAAAATGTAACACAACCGGAGGCATGTGTGGGAGCCTGGAAAAGATATATCCTATTAGGCTTTATGGAGTTCACGGACGCGTCCGCGTACGGGCGGCCGGGCGCGCAGCGTCGGCAAATTTCAAAAAAGACTTGCGCGTCGTTAATGACCATGGTATTATGACCATAGACACATTGAGCAGTTGGAAACTGGGAGGCTGCTGAATGGAAATCGCCGCCGGTAAGTTCAAGGCCGAGTGCCTGAAGCTCATGGAGCACGTCCGTGAAACCCATGAGCACATCGTGGTGACCAAGCGGGGGAAACCGGTAGCGCAAATGGTCTCGCTTCCGGAGCAGAAGCCGGAACCCGTGTTCGGTCGTCTGCGTGGACTTCTGACCGTAACCGGAGATCTCACCGCGCCCACGGGGGAGCTTTTTGGAGGACTCGATTCCGGCTGACCGCGTCCTCCTCGACACCCACGTGTTCATCTGGCTCATGAACGGTATGTCCGAGCTGGAGCACGCTCCCGCCCGTCGAGAGATCGAAGAAGCCTCCGAGTCCGGGGCGCTATTGCTATGCTCGATCTCGCTATTCGAAACGGCGGTTTTTGCCCGACTGGGCAGGGTTCGCCCGTCGCTTCCGTTGCGTGACTGGTTCAGCTCCGGCGTGGAAACACCCGGCCTGCGACTGGTGCCCCTCGACGCGGATCTAGCCGTTGAGGCGGCCGCGTTGCCGGGAGAGTTCCCCGGCGACGGGGCCGATCGTCTGATCGTGGCCGCGGCCCGCCTCGCTCACGCCCGGCTGGTGAGCGCTGACCGCCGTCTGCAGGAATATGCAGCCGCCGGCCATGTCCGTTTTCTTGCCGTGTGAGGCGACCGGTGTGATGCGCCGCGATTCGAAGTGACGGGAACGGCTGCTCAGCGAACCCTATTCGCCGAAAACGGTAATCACCAGGCGCCTGCTCACGGCACGGTTGCGGTGCTCGCAGAGATAGATGCCCTGCCATGTCCCGAGGTTGAGTCGACCGTTGGTCACCGGAACGGTAAGATCGAATCCCAAGATCGACGCTTTAGCGTGTGCCGGCATGTCGTCGGAGCCCTCGAGAGTGTGGCGGTAGTACGGCTCGTTCTCGGGTACGAGATGGTTGAAGATGGACTCAAAGTCGCTGCGCACATCAGGGCTTACGTTCTCGTTGAGAGTCAGAGAGGCGGAGGTGTGCTGAATAAGGATGTGGGCGAGTCCCGTGGTGATATTCTCGATGCCCGCCGTTTGGTCCTCGATTTCCGCGGTAATAAGGTGAAACCCGCGCTTGCGTGGTTTGAGACGGATTTCTTGTTGGAGTACTGTCATCGCGGAGATCACACTAATCTACAGAGGCCCGTCGTGGGTAGTGCTCGACCCCCGGAGGTTGTCGCTCAGGGCGCGGGTCACTAAGTTATTCCTCAGTATACGGGGCGGGCGATATACCCCCGGTCGATACGAACGTCGCGGAGGGACCATGGAGACTACGGAAGACCGGCGGTGGGTCGAGCGGCTGACATGGACGCGAATTCCCACGCCGAGTGGTGAATATCATCTGGCGCTCTATTCCAACGGCACGGACGAAAGAGAGCACATGGCGCTCGTTGCCGGGGACGTCGCAGGCCGCAGTGACGTGCCGGTTCGGATCCATTCGGAGTGTCTGACCGGGGACGTGTTCGGGTCGCTGCGCTGTGATTGCGGGCGCCAGCTGGAGCAGGCCATGAGCCTGATCGGGCGGGAAGGGCGGGGTGTCGTCATATACCTCAGGCAGGAAGGGCGGGGCATCGGATTGTTGGACAAGCTGCGTGCCTACGATCTGCAGGACGAGGGTTACGATACCGTAGATGCCAATCTGGCCCTCGGCCACGAGATCGACGAGCGCGAGTATGACATTGCCGCCGGTATTCTCCGGGAGCTCGACGTGCAGTCGGTGCGCCTGCTCACGAACAATCCGGTGAAGGTTTCCGCGTTGCGGGAGCTGGGGGTCGTGGTGAGCGGGCGGGTGCCGGTCGTCGCGGGGGTGACACCGGAGAATTACCGCTACATTCAAACCAAGATCGCTCGCCTGCACCACGTGATCGACCATGCCGATCCACCGGCCCGGGAGCGGGCAGGCGGGACGCCGATAACGGCGGCCGAGCTGATGACGGCGCCCGTGGTGAAGGTCAACGGATACCGACGCCCCAGTGTCACGATAAGCTATGCGCAGTGCCTCGACGGTTCCATCGCTGCGCGGGGTGGACGCCGGATGCGTATTAGCGGGGATCAGTCAATGAAGATGACCCACCGACTGCGGGCCGGTCACGACGCCATACTGATAGGGATCGGGACGGCCCTTGCCGACGATCCCCGGTTGACCGTGCGGTTGGTCTCCGGGCCGAACCCGCAACCGGTGGTCGTCGACAGCAAGCTTCGCCTGCCGACGAGTGCAAAGCTATTCACCCACGGTACCGGAGAGCCGTGGATCGTGACTTCGAACGCCGCCGACGGCAAGCGGCAACGGCAGTTGGAGGCCGCCGGCGCAACGGTGATCCGGGTCTCCTGTGACGGCACCGGCGAAATCGACCTGGCACAGATGCTTGCGGCACTGGCAACTCGAGGTATCCGGTCCGTAATGGTAGAAGGCGGATCTCGCATGATCGCGGGGTTCCTGTCGACCCGTTTGGTCGATTTGGTGGTCGTGACGCTTTCCACGCGCCTCGTCGGGGGACTGCGGGTGTTCGGCGAAAACGGGGACGCTCCGGAGTTGGGGCATCCCCGCTTGGGGAATATCCACTATCAGCGCATGGGTGAGGACGTGGTCCTCTGGGGAGAGCCGACGTGGGATTGAAAGTCGGCGCACGTTCGTTGTACCTGACCGAGCCCGGGGTAATCGATGTGCGAGAGGAACGGATCCCCTCGGCGGCCGCGGAGGCTGTTCTCGTCTCCGTGCTCGCCTCGGCGGTGAGTCCCGGTACGGAGCTCCTTGCCTACCGCGGTAAGCTCCCCGCTGCAGATGCTGCCGAGGCGGCCATCGATCCGTACGCGGCCTCGCCGGGGTATCCGATGCGCCTCGGCTACGCGGCGGTGGGACGGGTGAGCGAAGTCGGTGAGACCGTCGATCCCTCATGGCGGGGCCGCATGGTGTTCGCATTTCGGCCCCACGGGAGCCATTTCGTCGCTCGGCCTGAGGAGCTGCTTCCGCTGCCCGAGCACATGAGCCCCGAGACGGCGACGTTCATCGCGAACCTGGAAACCGCCGTCGGGTTGGTCATGGACGGTGCGCCGCTTGCGGGAGAGCGTGTGTGCGTGATCGGACTGGGCGTGGTAGGCCTGCTTACTACGGCGTTGTTGAGCCGGTTTCCCCTCAAGCGGTTAACGGCTTTTGATCCGCTTGCCCGTCGTCGGGAAATGGCCCGTGCGCTCGGAGCGGAGGAGGCTCTCGATCCGTTCCGGGAAGCTCCTCGTCGGACCGTAGAATCGGGGGCGGACAGTGAGGGCCTGGGGGCCCCGGCCCATGGCGTGGGTGACGCCGGGACACCGGCAGGGGATGGAGCGGACCTGATTTACGAGGTTTCGGGAAACCCTGAGGCCCTCGATACGGCAATCGAGCTGGCCGGCTACGGCGGTCGAATCGTCGTCGGCTCGTGGTACGGCAGCAAGCGCGCCTCGGTCGACCTGGGGGGACGATTTCATCGCCGCCGCATCAAGCTCATCGGCAGTCAGGTGAGCACGATTGCGCCGGAGTATCGCGGTCGTTGGGACAAGGCACGCCGGTTGCGGTGGGTCCGCGAGATGGCCGGAGCTCTGGGGCCGCAGCGGTTGATAACTCATCGATTTCCGATCGAGAAGGCCGCTGAAGCCTATCGAGTGCTCGACACGCAACCGGAAGCAGCGCTCGGCGTGCTTCTGAGCTACGACGATTATGTGCGGAGAGGATGATGTTCACAGTTGCCGTGCGGCGTGATTTCATTGCGCGTCACTATCTCATTGGGGGCGATTTCGGTGCGGAGAATGAGCTGCATGCCCATCACTATTACGTGGAGATGCAGCTTCGGGGGCCGGAGCTCGACGAGTACGGATACTTGGTCGATATCGTGGAGATCGAGTCGGTGCTCGATTCTCTGAGTGAGTACTATCGCAACAGCACGCTCAACGATTTGCCGGAGTTCGAAGGCCGGAACCCGAGTGTCGAGCGGCTCGCATACCACCTCTGTCGGGCATTTGAGAGGCGAATTTCGGCGGAGACGGTAACCGCGGTTACCGCGCGGGTGTGGGAAAACGATATCGCCTGGGCCTCCTATCGTATGGAGCGCCGCTGAGAGCCGGAGATGCGCGTCGGGCTCGTTCTTTGCGGAGACCTCGAGACGGTTTCCGGAGGCTATCTCTACGATAGGCAGCTCGTTGAGCACCTGCGGCGCAGGGGTGATGAGGTAGCCGTCGTATCGCTGGGGCAGCGCCGCTACGGCGAGGGGCTCCTTCACAATCTCTCGCGGAGGCTCGCGGGAGATATAGCCGGGATGGACGTGGACCTCCTCCTCGAGGACGAGCTTGCCCACCCCTCGCTGGCCTTGTTGAACCGCCGCTTGCAGGCCCGCATCCGGTGTCCGATCGTCGGCGTGGTCCATCACCTTCGATGCGCCGAAGACCATCCGCCGATCCTCCGGCGCCTCTATGAGGCGGTGGAGCGCTCCTATCTGCGCTCGGTGGACGGTCTTCTCTGCAGCAGCGAAGCCACCCGCCGGGAGGTGCAGGAGGTATGTCGATGCCGTAGACCATCGGAGGTGGCACATCCGGCGGGCGACCGCTTCAGGGACCTGCCCGAGGAGCTCGAAATCGCGGAACGTGCCCGGCGCGAGGGGCCCATGGAGGTCGTGTTCCTCGGCAATCTCATCCCGCGGAAGGGACTCCATGTGCTCCTCGATGCGGTGGCCCGTCTTCCTGCGGGAAGTGTGCATCTGTCGGTATGCGGGAGTCCCGAGGCCGACAGGCGGTACGCGGAGATGATGAGACGGCGTGTCGGGGAGCTTTCCATAGACGAGCGGGTGAGCTTTCGGGGAGGGATTGCGGATGAGGATCTCGCTGCCCTGTTGCGCCGCAGTCACGTGCTCGCGGTGCCTTCGCACCTCGAAGGCTTCGGTATCGTCTATCTCGAGGGAATGGGGTTCGGACTGCCGGCCATCGCTTCGGCCGGCGGCGGCGCCCGGGAGCTTGTCACTGACGGCGTGGACGGGTTCCTGGTCGGGGGTGAGAATGCCGCAGCCGCCGTGTCTGCGCGCCTCGAGCACCTCGCCCGTGACCGGGCCAGGCTGGCGGAGATGGGATCGGCAGCCCGCCGACGGTACCGGCGACACCCGAGCTGGGAGACCACAATGAAGCGGGCACGGCGGTTTCTCGTGGAGATGGCAGGAGGAGAGCAATGAGCCGAACCCCTGAGGGCGATTTCCACCGGTATCTCGAATCCAAGGTAACCGTCGACGACCGCGCGCTGAACCCCCGGGTGTGGAACGCCTTTGCCGATGCCGTCGCCGGAATCGAAGCGCGGCGACCGCCCGTGGTGATGGAGCCGGGCGGGGGGATCGGCACCATGCTCGAGCGCTTTCTCGATCACGGGATGTTCACCTCGGCGCGCTACACGCTTGTCGACAGCGACGCCGAGGCGGTACGCACGGCCCGTTCACGCCTGGAGCGTCGCCGCTCCACCATTTTGCACGCGGGGCGGTTTCCGGAGGTGGAGTATGTCGGCGCCGACGCATTAAAGACCGTAGAGAACATGCGAAGCCGTGCCCAGGCTGTCGACGCCGTCGTCGGCCATGCCTTTCTGGATCTTACCGACGTGCGTGATTCGGTACCCAGGTTTCTGTCGGTGCTTTCTCCCGGGGGACTGTTCTACTTTACCCTGAACTACGACGGGGTAACGCACTTCTGGCCACAGCTCGACCCGGTGGAGGATCCGAAAATCGAGGCGCTGTATACGCAAACGATGCGCCGCAAGACGCCGAACGGCTCCCTCACCTCCGGGGGGCGCAGCGGCCGGGAGCTCTTCGGGGTGCTTGCCGCCGAAGGCGCCCGGATCACGGAGGCGGGCTCATCGGACTGGGTGGTCTATCCGCGGGACTGCCGCTATCCCGGGGATGAAGCGTACTTTCTGCACTACATCCTCGGGTTCGTGGAAGAGGCGCTTACCGGTCACGAAGAGCTCGACCCCGGCCTTTTCCGCGAATGGCTGTCCCGGCGCCGGCGACAGATAGACGCGGGAGAGCTGGTGTACGTGGCTCACCAGCTGGACTTCACCGGTACCCTCGGGTGAGCGCAAGCGAGGGGGCTAAACTGCCGAGGATGACCTCGAAGGTCTCTACACACGGCTGGTGCCGGACATGACCTGCACGAATCTCGACGGGCTCACCGGGGAGCGTCCCGAGGAGCTCCGCCGAATGGAAGCCTATGCGCGGCGGCACTCTTTCCCGATTATCGGATTCCCGATTATCGGATCCGCGCCGGGAGTAGGCGGCTGTCCGAG
>JBKHEN010000020.1:0-26046 GCA_046540795.1 Spirochaetaceae bacterium
GCCGCTGCCGGTGTCACTCGTGTTCCTTCGGAACGAGGCAGATGAACTGGAGCGCCGCGGAGCCGGTGTTGCGAAACTGGTGTTTCTCGTTCGGAAGGACCAGGGCAAAATCTCCCGCCTGCACGGGGGTTTCCTCGCCGTGCTCATTTACCAGCACACCGGAACCTTGAAGGATGTAGTTCTCATGTTCCCAGGGATGGGCGTGATAGGGCGTATAGCCGCCGGGGTCGAGGGTGAACACTCGCATGCTGAAGTTGGGAGCACCGTCCGCACTCCCCACCGGAAGCTGCTTCATTACCCCCTCCACGTCATCGGATTCGAGTCGTTGGGCGGGCACGGCGTCGAGTCGCGTGATCTTCATAGCGCTTCCTCCGTGTTGGTCGCATTTCAATATAGACGGATCGCCTCGGTGAGGCAAACCCTGGAGTGAGCGGGTCTCTTTTTCCCTTCGGCCTCTGTCATTTTGTCGTGAGGCCTGATACGGTGACTCGGAGCTTCGGAGGATCGAAGGAGGAACACCGTATGACCAAGCGTGACCGAGTGGAGAGGTCTCTCGCGGGGCGAGAGATCGACCGTCCCCCCGTGTCGTTCTGGTATCACTTTGGAACACAGCATCAGGGTGGTGAGGTCGTAGCCGATCTCTCGATCAGTCTGGTCGAGTACTACGACCTCGACTACCTCAAGCTCATGAATGACTACTACTACCCGATGCCCGAAGCCCTGCTGGAAATCAAGGACAAAGAAGGGCTGGGCAAGATCAAGCACTTCGACGTTCGTGAGTCGGACTGGGCTCGACAGCTCAAAGCGATAGATATCATCGCCCGTCACTTCGACGGAACGGTTCACTTCGTGGATACCGTCTTCGAGCCGTGGCAAACGATGCAACGCAATCTCTGCGGCGAGCACTTGAGGGAGCTCGCCGAAACGCAGCCGGACGCACTGCTCGAGGCGTTGGACGTGGTGACCGACAATCTCATCGCCTACTGCCGCGCATCCCTGGAAGCCGGAGCGTCGGGCATCTTCATGTCGACTTTCGGGTCGGAGAAACAGTTGCCCTATGAGAGGTACATGACCTTCGCCTATCCCTTTGTGGAACGGATCTTCCGAGAGATCCGGGGGCTCGGCATGATGAACACCGCCCACGTGCACGACGTGGGGATATACACCGACGACGTGGTGAAGCTCCCGGTGGATTGTATCTCCTACGAGGATACCGACCCGTCGAACCCGAGTATCTCCGAGCTACGGAGGGTCTTCGATGGAACCATCATGGCCGGCCTCGACAAGGATCGAGTCACCCGGGTGACCCCGGCGGAGGCAATTCGTAACGCCGAGCAGGGTATCGAAAACGGCGGCAAGACGCGGTTCCTGCTTGCCCCCGGGTGCAGCGTGCCGACGTGGATATATCCGCTCTCGGGAAAGCTGATCGTGGAGACGGCCAAAGCGGTGGCTCGCTGAGGTGGGGCGCGGCCCATGGGGGTTCGGCCCGCCGAGGGCGGGCACTGCGGCCGCCGCAACCGTGCCGCTCCCGGGCCGCGTTAACCGCGCGGTTCCCAGCGTTCGGCAAACCGATACCGCAGCGAGACGTGCAGTCCCACATCCGTAGCGGCGAAGGTGAAGAACTCCTGGCCCATGGCGGCCCGCAGGGTGAGCCGTCGGTTTACCGCGAGGCCGCCGCCGAAGAGAGCGATGGCGCTGAAGCGGTCGCTTCGTCGATAACCGAGCTCGAAGGGACTGGTTGTCCCGTTAACCGCGGTCAGAAATGAGAATTGCTCCGTCGCCATCCATTCCGCGGAGAAGTGAAACGGCGCTACCCACGGTGTAAACGCGTCTTCCGGTATGTACTCGGGCCTCGACAGATAGGCCGCGCCGACGCCGGCGGTGAGGGCAAGCCGCGGCCACGTGTAAGCCCCCATCAAGCGAACTGCTATGTCGGCGCCGCCGCTAGTGAGTACCACCGAGGGTGAGGCAAGGGGGAGCTTCACCGCCGCCGCTAACGAGAGCGCCGCCGGTGATTCCGCCTCGGCGCCGTAGAGCTGTACGCGGGGCTCGAGAAGGAGAGCCGTTATGTCGACCACCGGAGCATGCTCATCGAGGATGACCTCCTCCGCGGTTTCGAAATAGAATCGCAGATGGTTCGCCGGTCGTTCGTGTCGACCGGCGTTAGGAAGGCCCAGCAAGCGATGGTAGCTTTCAATGCCGGGATCGAAGACGCCGCCGAAATGGGCGACAGTCTGCAACGAGGCATTTGCCTCGGCTCTCGGATGCACGCCCCAGGTGATGCCGACGTTCGTGTAGGCGGCCTCGCTGTCGAGGATGACCGAGAGATCCTCGTGTTCCCCGTTCTGGGGATCGTAGAAGTAGTTGTTTCCATAGCTCGCCACGATGAAGGTTGCCACGGTGTTTTCGCCGACAGTGCGCGCGGGAAGGGGGGAGAGCTGCAGAAACGGAGCATAGAGGGGATGTAGGTTGTGAGAGGCGAGCGGGCCCAGAGGTATCCTGCGCTCCGCGGAGTCCGTCTCCGCTGCGAGAACAGCGGGTGGGACCAGCAGACCGGCGGCACACAGAAGCACAACGGAACAAGCGAGGTGACCCCATAGGCGTTGTTTTTCGAAGCTCTTGCTCATTGTTCTCGTCCCGGCTTCCCCGCTTGCGGGGACCGACGGTGACGTCTCATACTATAATCGATCCTCTCAAACATAACCATTGCCGGCGCGCCCGCTCGTTGCGCCGGTCCCGCGGGACCGCGGTGCGCCCCGGCCGCTATTGTGTCACGGAGCCGGTTGCCGCTATGATGCGGACATGCGACGAACGTGGCTACTAGTTTCGGCAGCAATCATCGCGGCACTCACGCTCGGCTCTTGTGCGACACAGGTACATAACGCCGCCGGTCAGAATAGCGTGGATCGCCTCGAGCGTCTTCTGCGCGAGGGACGCGACGTAGACGAGCGCAATCACCTCGGGGAGACGCCGCTCATGATTGCCGCGGAAGAGGGTAATTTCGAAACCGTCCGTTTTCTCGTGGAGAGCGGGGCCGACGTGAATGCGGAGAAACCGCCGGGTGGGGTGACGCCGCTTCGCCTGGCCGTTGATAACAACGACTACGACATGGTCTCCTACTTCATCGATAACGGCGCCGACGTCAAGCAGGCCAATGATCGGGGGTGGACCCCCTTTATGACAGCCGCCCGTGTGGGGAACAAGCGCATCCTCGAGCTCCTTGCCGCCTCGGGGGCCGATCCCTATGCTATGACCGAGGAGGGGGAGGACGCCATGACGGTGGCTAGTCGAAACGGACATTTGGACATCGTTCTCATGCTCGCTTTGGGGCGGCAGGAGCACTACGCCGAGCTGTTGCGCTCCGAGGACCGCCCGGACTAGCGAAGCTTGAGGCCCAGGTTTCGCTCGACGTGATTCCGGATTGCCGTGTACATGAGGGCACCGGTGTTGCGGTGAACCGTGTGGGCGGTAAGCTCGCTCGCCGTATAGAAAATGACCGTGCGGCGGGCGCCCACACGTAGGTAATACCGGTAGTGCTTCTTGTAGGCGTCGAACTCTTCTTCGACGCGTATGAGGTATTCCGGATTACGAGCCTGTAGCGCCTCGAGGACGTTCATGCCTCTGAAAGCTTCCTTCCGCGATAACGCCGTGCCGCTTTCGGTCCTCGCCATGACGACCGGACCGGTGACGGTCTGCGAGACGACGGCGTCAGAATTGCGGCCGAGGCGGCCCATCCTCCCCGAAGGGGGAATCGCCGAGGGGGGAGTCGCCCGACGGTAACCCGCCCATGCTCCGCTCTTCGAGTTGCCGGTAGAGCTCGAGCAGGTAGCGGGCGTTCGCAAGCTTGGCTTCTTCCTCGCTGCGTTGCGTCTTCCACCGGGCGAAGAATTCCTGGCTATCGAGATTACGGTCGATTCCGGTACGGCCGATCCCCTCATCGTGGAAGCCGGCGAGCTCTTCGAGCCGGTAAAACGTGTGCTCGTACGCCGGCAGGATCCCTCGTAATTGGACCGCCGGCCCGCTTACCTCCGTACGCAAGCGAAAGAGCTCGCCGCGACCGCGATCCGACCCCTCTTCGGCGGCACGCTCGAGCTCCTCGGCGTGCGCGGCCATCGCCCGGTGCGCTCGGTCGAACCGGGGGCGCTGGTCCTCGTAGCGCTTCGCGTAGGCGACAATGAACGTGTCCGCACCGGACCGGAAAGCCTCGAGCCGGGCTTCCTGCCAGCCGCTGAGAAACGCGTCCATCTCCTGAGAGTCCACCGTCCGACGGTTGAGCCTTCCTCGCTCCACGCTTTCGACCGCACTGCCCGCCTCCGCAAGCACCTGCTCCCGGTCCCGCTCTACCTGGACGGATCCTTCGGTGATACCGACGACCATGGAGTCGTCCGGACTGGTGCGTACCTTGAACTCCGTACCGCGCACGCCGAGAGCGACGGTTGCCGTCTTTACCGAGAGAGCCTCGTCGCGGGTCAGTCGCTGCACGACCGCGTCGAGATCACCGCGCAGAAGCTCGAATGTGGTTTCGGTTCGTCCGCGGCCGCTCTGTCGGCGTACATGGAGAGCCGTGTCTTCGGCCACGACGATCGTCGACGGGCCCGTTTGTACCTCGAGCTCCGCGAAGCCGTCGGGACCGGTGCGCAGGAGATCCCCGGCATACACCGGGGTACCCATGTCGGCGTACACCTCCTCGCCCCGTTGGAAGAGCGTCACGTTGCCTTCGAGGTACACGATCCGTCCTACTTCCTCGGCTGCCGTTGCCGAGGGTGCCGCAACAGCCGTCAGCAGCAGGAGCAGCAGCAGAATGATTGCCGCCTTTCCTGCACCGGCTTTCCGTCGAGTCATTCCTGCCTCCCAGACTGCGGGGCGATGCCCAGTGAATAGTAGTAGCGTCCGTCGGAGCTGCGCCGGCGCGAGAGTATGTAGAAGCCCCGGACCACGTCAACGCCCTCCTCGAGCCGGACGGTACGCTCGGCGGTGCCGGCCGCCTCTTCCGTGCTGCGGCGCTCCTCGGTCGCCCGAAGGCGCGCGGCACGCTCGGTAACGATCTCCGCGAGGGCCGCTTCATCGGCGGCGCGGAGGGCGTCACCGCGGGAGCGGCGGCGACCGGATAAGCCGACGCCTACGTCATAACCGGGTATACGGGGCGGCCGTCCGACCCACGCCGGGATGGTGCCGTCTCCGGCCTCTTGTCCGTCGGTTCCGTCGGCGAGGCCTCCTCGGTCGACGGCCGGCGGCAGGGCCACCGGCCCCAGCGAAGGAGCGGCAACGAGCACGACCGTGCCGCGCTCGTCCTGCACGCGAGCACGCGTTTCGAGCCGGTCCACCAGGTCATCCGCCCGGGCCTCATCGATGCGGGTCCGTACGGCCTCCGCACGAGTTGCCTCTCCCGATTCCCTCCGGGAGATGGATACCGCGGAGACCCGTACCTCCAGATAACGGACCGCTTCCCGGGCCGCATCCTCCATCGCCGCCTGTAGTTCCTCTTCTCGGTTATGGCGGCGAGCGGCGAAACCCGCGAAAACAGGCACTCCTCCCCGGGGGGCGGTGTCCCGGAGCAATGCCTCCGCGGAGGGGAGCGGTTGCTCCATGCCGCTCGACGCCCCGGAGCGGGATCCGTCGTTTGCTTCTTCCGGGGCGGACGCGCAGGAGGCCGCCACGAGCACCGCCGCCGCGGCCAGTGCGGCGGTGATGAACCGCGCCGCCGATGCGATGACTATGGAGCGGCCCCGGCGCGAGTCGGGTTATTCTCGACCTGTCTGTCGAGGTAGTCCAGAGCCTGCTCTGCCTTGAACTCCGCGAAGGCAGCGTCCTCATTGCGCTGAAACGCCTCTGTGGCGGCGTCGACGAATCCGTTCTTCGGGTAGGATACCAGGGCGTAAATTGTGCTGTCCGGCGCCTGGGCAACCTGGTCGGTACGTGCCCCTTGCAGCGTCGTATCCGTTATCTGGCGCGAGACGTTCTCTACAAAGCTTATGACCTGGTTATTGTCGTCCATCCCCGCTTCCTGAGCGTAATCGATGACGGCCGCTTCGATGGTCGCATTCATCTGGAACGCGATGTCCTCTCGTGCCCGGGAGAGCGCCATCTTCCGTGAGGTGTCCAGCGCGGACATCCGGGCGGAGCCCACCCCATAGATCTGGTCCTCAGCGACCGGTGGATTCAGATACCAGCTCGGCGCCCCTTCACGCGCCGCCGGGGTGTCGTCTTTTTCGTTCTCCGCGTCTCCGGCGCACGAGGGGATGAGTAGAACGGCCACGAGGACCGCCACAACGAGAAGCGATTCTTTCACTTTGCCCTCCTTCCCCTCCACCGCGTCACGCGGCCCGAATGTGAGTCGCGTCCCTTCCTATGCACTACCTATACCCCACGAACGGCGAAATAACAACCGCAATTGTTTGTCCGTGCCGCCCCGGGCACGCGACGGTTCCGCATCTGTCGTCTCCCGCAGCTTGACCCCCCATGGGGGCGGGTCTATACTTTTGAAATCACACGGATGAACGGTGGTGGGAATGAAACGCATAACAATTCTCGGTGTGTCGGCTTTGCTCGTTCTCTTTCTTGCGGCGTGTGCAACACCCTCGCGCAGTGTGGAACGCACCGCCGCCGACACGACGACTGATCTGAGCGGTCGGTGGAATGATACCGACAGCCGTCTCGTCGCGGAAGAGATGATCGGCAACCTACTCTCCAGCGGATGGTTGAGTAATTTCAACCAGGACGAAGATCGTAAGCCCGTGGTGATCGTCGGAAACGTGCGCAACCTCAGCTCGGAGCATATTGACACGACACCTTTCATCAAAGACATCGAGCGGGAGCTCATCAACAGCGGCCGCGTCACCTTCGTTGCCGATGCCGAAGAGCGGGAGCAGATCCGTGAGGAGCGGCTCGACCAGCAGACGGAAGCTCGTTCGGAGACGATAAAGCGGCTCGGAGAGGAAACCGGTGCGGACTACATGTTGCGCGGCACCATTACCTCGCAGACGGATGCCGTGGAGGGAAAACGAGCGGTCCTGTACCAGGTCGATCTCGAGCTCATCGACATCGAAACCAACGAGAAGGCTTGGATCAACACTAAGAAGATCAAAAAAGTCATCGAGCAGCGACGAACGAGATGGTAAGCCGGCTCCGTGCCCATCTTCGGGGAGTCGCTATGGTCGCTTTCTTGGCCGTGGCTCTCGGCGCTTGCACCACCACCCGCAACCAGCCCTTCGTGGAGGTGGACGAGCTTGCGCGAGACGGTCGTTACGGGGAGGCGGCACGGCGACTCTCGGGAGACGACAGAGACGTCTTCTATAGCGATCGCGACAAGGTCCTCTATCACCTCGATACCGGAATGCTCTTGCACTACGCCGGTGAGTACCGGGAGAGCACGGAACGGCTCACGGAAGCCGAGTACCTCATCGAGGAGTACTTCACCACGAGCATACGTCAGGCCGCCGCCACGCTTCTCATAAACGACACCAAACGGGACTACGCCGGAGAGGACTACGAGGACATTTACCTCAACGTTTTCAAGGCGCTGAACTATCTCGAGCGGGAGGATTTCGATTCGGCCTTCGTGGAGGTGCGGCGGATCGATACCAAGCTCAACCTCCTCGAGGACAAATATGGCGACATGGCCGAAGGCTACGCCGGCGCCGAAGAGGCGGAAGTAGACTTCGAGCCCGGGAACACGGAGTTCCACAACTCCGCGCTTGCCCGGTACATCAGTATGGTCATGTATCGGGCGAACGGCGATTACGACGGCGCGCGCATCGACCTGCGAAAAATCGAGGAGGCCTTTCGCTCGCAGCCGAGCGTCTACCCCTTCGAGCAGCCGGACCTCTCCGATGCCCTCGACCGTGAGGTGGGCCCGCGGCTGGTCGTTTTCGGGTTTACGGGGGAGTCCCCCGCGAAGCGCGCCGACACCCTGAGGGTCATCACCGAGAGCGACTTGGTAATCGTGCAGGGTGAACGGGAGAACGAGCGAGGGCAGCTCGAGACGACCCGGCTCGACGTCTTGCCCTTCCCTGGGGTGGAGGGCGGATACCGATTCAAGTTTCAGCTACCCCGGCTCGAGGCGCGGGGCAGCGAGGTGGCCCGGATACAGGTCCTCGTAGACGGGGATCCCGTCGGGGAGCTCGAGCGTATCGAGAGCATCCAGCGGGTAGCCGAGGAAACCTTTGCGGTGAAGAAGCCCCTCATCTATTTGAAGACCATCACCCGGGTAGTGGTGAAGGGGATACTCGCCGAGCGCGGAAAAGAGCAAATGCAACGAGCCGGTACCGAGGCCGGCACCCTCGGGCTTATCGGTAGCATTGCGGCCGGCGTGGCCACCGACGTCGCGGTAGACGCGAGCGAGAGGGCAGATCTGCGCATTTCCCGCTACTTTCCCGCGTTCGCCTATATCGGCGAGTTCGAGGTGGCTGAAGGGGAGCATGTCGTGAGCGTCCGGTACCTCGACGGGCACGGGAAGGTGGTGGCCACGGAGTCCTTCGGGCCCCGCCGCATCGACGAGGACGGTATCAACGTGGTAACCTCCTATGCGCCCTATTAGCAGGTACGAGACAGGTTCGGGAAGAGAGGGAAACCGCGGATGAAGGCGATACGAAGAGGACGCTGCCGATCATGGCCGGCCCGATTCGGGAGTGCCGTCGCCGTGCTCTTCGTCGTCGTGGGGCTGTGGAGCTGTGCCACCTCCGGTGGTGACACAGCGGCTCGGCGTGCCGACGGTCGGGAGCCGGTGCCGGGGTGGTATGAAGATCCGAACTCGGTATACCCCGAGGAGGAGTATCTGACCGCTATCGGCTCCGGAGACACCCGCCGCGCTGCCGAGCAGGACGCCCTCGGGGCCATGTCGCAGATCTTTGAGGCCCGGGTGTCGGTGGACAACCGGGTCAACGAGCGGTATCGAGAGATCGCGGGGGGATCGGAGGAGTTCAGCGAGCGTGAGGTGGAGCTGGCCAACACGGTGAACGTGCGCTCGGAGCAGGATCTCATGAACGTGCAGTACGGCGAGAGCTTCACCGATTCGGACGGACGGGTTCATGTCATCGGGTACATGAACCGCCTGGAAACGGGGCGTATCTATCGAGATCTTATCGAGAAGAATGCTTCTCAGGTGGACCGATTCGTCTCCCGGGCCCAGGACGAAACGGCAATCATGCGGCGATTCGCCTTCGCCGGTGCCGCGGAGATCGTGGCGCAGAACAATCGTGCCCTGGTGGATCAGCTGCGAATTATCTCCCCGCCGCTTGCGGCAACGACCAACCTCCCCTATGATGAACAGCGGGTGACGGAGCTCCGCTCGGAGATTGCCTCCGAGATGGGCTATCGCGTGGAGGTTACCGGTGACGCTGCCGGCCGTGTGAAGGACACGGTGAGCGAAGCGTTGAGTGAAGCCGGCTTCGTTGTCTCCGACGAGGGACCTTTGAGGGTGATCGGCTCGGCGGAGCTCGAAGAAGCGGAAGGCGGGCGCTATGAAGAGGCCCGTTGGTACTTGAACCTCCGTTTCGTGGGACCCGAGGGGGATACGGTCGTGAGCTACAATGCCCAGGACCGGGCCAGCGGAATCAGCATGGAAGCTGCCCGCGCCTTCGCCTTCAGTGATATGGAAGAAACCGCTCGGGACGAGTTCGTGGGGCGTATAACGCAGTATTTCGACGGTCTGGTAATACAGTAACCTGCGGGGATGCGGCGCCGCGCCGCCGTTGAACACATTTCCGGTCGCGTCGGTGTGCCCTCCCCCCGCAGGTGTTTTCTATTGTTCCCGCGCCGCGGCGAGCGCCTCCAGGCGCCTCACCCGCTCCTCGATGGCGGGATGTGACCGGAAGACGGATGACTCGCGGCGGCTCGGTACCGGCAGGACCTGGTGCAACGCCGAGCGACCCATACGGTCTATCTTTTGCAGTGCGCGGGCCAGGGCGGCGGGATCCCCGGTGAGCTCCACGGCGCCGAGATCGGCAGCAAACTCTCGAGATCGGGAGAGTGTCATCTGCAGACCCACGCTAATGAGGGGTGCACCCAACAGCAGGAGTATGAGGCCGAGGGGTATGCGCACCGCTGCAGTCAGAAGAACCGGTAGATACAGAATCAACAGCATCCAGCCCACCCGCGAAATGACGACCGTAATGAGGGAAATTGCCTCGGCGAGCCGATAGGAGACGAGGTCGTTGTTGCGCAGGTGAGCAATCTCATGCGCAAGAACCGCGGTGAGCTCCCTCGGGGAGAGTCCCTCCAACAGCGACGGTGTCACCACCAGCACGGGGTGCTCCCGGCTGCCGAGGGTGGCCGCGTTCATCATCCTCGCGCGCAAGAGGTGCACCTCCGGCACGCGGGGCACCCCGGCGCGTCGGGACAGTTCGGTCAGGGTGCGATACAGGCCGGGCGCCTGATTGCGGGAAAGAGGAAGGGCATTCTGCGGCCGTATCTCCGATGCCCGTCGTTGCGTCTGCACCATGACGAAGGTGGTCATTCCAAGAAGCACCGCAAGCCCGACGGCCCCGATCACCTGGAGGCCGCTTACGAGGAGTACGGTCAGCATGAGCGCGAAGATGAGAAGCGTTTGTGCAAGCAGCACCCGGCGCTGCCGTAAAACTTCCTGACGCATCGACTATAATATACGGGGTCCCGAAGCGCGGGCAAAGGGAGCCTATCTCGACGCCACGGCCCGCGCCAGGCTCAGAACATCCTTGCTGTAGTACCCGATCGCGCGTAGCAGCTCGAAGCACTCTTCGTATTCCGCCGCGGAGAGCCGGCCGCGGCTTGCCACGAGGGCAAGAATCAAGGGCGCGTTATAGTGGGCTATCCCGACTTCTTGCGCACGCTCGTGTATCCGATGATCCTCGCTCACGATGGCTAAGGTGCGGCTTTCGGCGAGCTCGAGCAACAGCTCATCGTTTCCATGCTTGTCTTCCCGGACGAAAGCCTCGGCGGTCTCCATTGTTTCCGGGGTCCAGCGGACCTCGCCGCCGCGGCGGAGGTCGGCAATCCGAACCGGCAACTCCGGCCACCCTACCTCCCGGGCCACCGGGCCGACGGTGTAGAAATGCAGCTCCGCCGCGGCATATCCGAAGAAACCGGCTTTGAGCATGTAAATCATGCTCGAGGCGTCCACCGCGGCTTGCTCGAGCGCGGTCAGCTCGTCCCGAATGCGCCGGATACGTTTCTCCATTGCGGAATTCTCGGAGTCGGAGCTCTGCATGCCGCGATTCTACACGAGAAGGAGCACCCGACGCAGGGCCGGGCGCATTCCTTCGGTTGATAACCGGCGTGGCGCTAAAGCGGCCACAACCTGCCCGCCGGCGCCGGGTCCGGGCCCCGTCGAGGTCACCGGAGTCAGACCACGCCCGCGCGGGTGGATTCCGCCGCGGCGGCAGCCTGCAGGACCGCCAGGGCGATGGAATTGAGCTTAGTCTCGCTCGAGTCCGCGCGCGAGGTCAGCACGATCGGTGCTCGAGCGCCGACGACCAGCGCAGCGCTCTTTGCGCCGCCCAGAAACACCAAGCTCTTGTAGAGAATGTTGCCGGCCTCGATATCCGGAGCGACCAACACGTCCGCCCGTCCGGCGACAGGATGAACAATGCCCTTGTGCTTGGCCGCTTCGAGGGAGACCGCATTGTCCAGAGCGAACGGGCCGCCGACCGTACAGCCTCTGATCTCGGCGGATTCATTCATCTCGACCAGACGCGCTGCCTCCTCGGTGCACGGCATCTTGGGGTCCACCTTCTCTTTGGCGCACAGGAGGGCGATCTTCGGGGTGGGAATGCCGATTGCCTGGGCAAACCCGCACGCGTTTTCGATGATCTGTCGCTTCTGTTCCAGCTCCGGCGCAATGTTGATTGCCGCATCGGTGCCGATGAGGAGCCGGGAATACCCGGGGACATCGAAAACGGCAACATGGCTCAGCACCTTACCGGTGCGCAACCCGTAGTCCGCATTCAGTGCCTGCTTCATGAGCACCGACGTGTCGACCAGCCCCTTCATGAGCACATCGGCATCGGTGGAGCTGACCGCCTGTACGGCCCGCTGCGCCGCCTCTACCGGGTCCTTTACATCCACGATCGACGCGTTGCCGATATCGAGTCCCTCCTCGGCGGCGATGCTCTTGGTCTTCTCGGCATCTCCGAACAGCAGCGCATCGGCGATTCCCGTCTCCATTGCCTCCGACACCGAGTGGAGGACGTCGGCGTCGTGGGAGCAGGCCACGGACAAGGTGCGTGGCCCGTAGGACTGTGCTTCTCGGAAAACCTCTTCAAAGCTCGTCATAACCGCTACACCCCGACAGTTTCTGCGACTTGCATGCCCTTTTTGAGCGCCTCTTCGTTCATCGGAATGAACTTCTCTTTGGATGGGCCGAAAACCTTCTTCAGGGCGCCGATCACGTCGTCGAGCTCGAAGAGCTTCGTCGCGGCGAGAAAGGCACCGAGTATGACCATGTTTGCAACTTTGAGGCTCCCCGCTTCCTGGGCGAGACCGTTTGCCGGGACCGGAATCACACGGACGTCCTCCCGCTCGGGGCTGTTCTCGATGAGCGAGCTGTTGTACAACAGCAGCCCGCCGGCGACAACCTGTCCCTGGAACTTCACCAACGAGGGGTAGTTCATAGCAATGACGGTAGTCGCGTCACCGGAGATGATGGGAGAGCCGATCGGCGTGTCCGAGACGATCACGTTGCAATTGGCCGTGCCGCCGCGCATCTCCGGCCCGTAGGAGGGCAGCCACGAAACCTCCTTGTCCTTTTGCATCCCGGTGTAGGCGATCAACCGTCCCATGGACATGATACCCTGACCGCCGAACCCGGCGGCGATTATCTTTTCCTGACTCATTACTGAACCTCCTTCTCGGGATGTCTGAAGTTCCCGAGTGGGTAGTACGGGATCATGTTGTCGGCAAGCCACTGCAACGCCTCGACCGGCGGAATGCCCCAGTTCGTCGGGCACGTGGAGAGGACCTCGACCAGAGAAAAGCCCTTTTTCTGCAACTGGGTTTCAAACGCCGCGCGTATGGCTTTCTTTGCCTTGCGAATATGGGACGGCTTGTGGACCGAGACTCTCTCAATGAAGGCCGAGCCGTTGATGGTGGCAAGCATTTCGGACACGCGGATCGGCTCGCCGGCGTGCTTGGGGTCTCGCCCGTAGGGCGAGGTGGTGGTCTTCTGCCCGACCATGGTGGTGGGCGCCATCTGGCCGCCGGTCATACCGTAAACGGCGTTGTTCACGAAGATGACCGTGATGTTCTCCCCCCGGTGGGCCGCATGTACGATCTCGTTGGTGCCGATCGAGGCGAGGTCCCCGTCGCCCTGATAGGTGAACACGGTCTTGTCCGGGTGAACCCGCTTGATACCCGTCGCCATCGCCGGCGCGCGGCCGTGGGCGGCCTCGTGCATGTCGCAGTTGAAGTACTTGTACGCCAACACCGAGCAGCCGACCGGCGCCACGCCGATCGCGTCGCCGAGTACGTCCAGCTCTTCCATCACTTCGCCGACGAGGCGGTGGATGATCCCATGAGTGCATCCGGGGCAGTAATGAGTTTCGACATCGGTAAGCCCCTTCGTTCTATCGACTACAACAGGCATTATTTAACCTCCGCAAACATGTTCTCGCACGCTTCGACCACGTCGCTCTCCACGGGGATCATCCCCCCCGAGCGCCCGTGGAATCCGACCGGCCAGCGGCCGGCGGCGCCGATCTTTACGTCATCGAGCATCTGACCGTGGCTCATCTCCACGGACATGAGCGCGCGCACCGAGCCGGGAAGCTCGTCGAAGGCTTTGTAGGGGAAGGGCCACACCGAGATGGGCCGGATGAGCCCGGCTTTGACCCCCTTCTCGCGAAGCGTCAACACCGCATTCTTTACGACCCGCGAGGAGGTGCCGTAGGAGACGAAGACGAACTCCGCATCTTCGGTCTTGAACATCTCATAGCGCACCTCGTTCTCCCGCATCTTCCGGTACTTCTCCTGCAGATGGATGTTGAGCTTTTCCAGGTCCGCGGGATCGAGCCTCAGGCTGTTGATGATGTTGGGTGCGCGCTTGCCGCCGGTGCCGTCGGTCGCCCAGTCCTTCGGCGGGAGGTCGCGTTTCGGCGGTTCCTTGAACACTACCGGCTCCATCATCTGTCCGATCATACCGTCGCCGAGCAGCATGACCGGATGCCGGTAGTAATCGGCTATGTCGAAGGCCTCGAGCATGATATCAACGGCCTCCTGGATATTTGCCGGTGCGAAGACGGGCATGTAGTAGTCACCGTTACCGCCGCCGCGGGTGGCCTGGAAGTAGTCGGCCTGGGAGGGCTGTATGCTTCCGAGGCCCGGGCCACCGCGCATCATATTCACGATCACGCAGGGCACTTCCGAGCCGACGATATAGCTGATCCCTTCCTGCTTCAGGGCGATACCTGGAGAAGAGGAGGAGGTCATCACGCGAGCTCCGGCGCCGCTTGCACCGTAGACCATGTTGATCGCGCCGAGCTCGCTTTCGGCCTGCAGGAACGTGCCTCCGTGCTTGGGGAGCTCTCGCGACATATACTCGGGAATCTCATTCTGCGGCGTTATGGGATAGCCGAAGAAGAACCGACATCCTGCTCGTATCGCGGCCTCGGGGACCGCTTCGTTTCCTTTCATCAGGATCTTTTCCATAGCTCCAATCCTCCGCCTTAGGCTACTCTCTCGACAATGATGACCTGGTCGGGGCACATCATTGCGCAGTTACCGCATGCGATGCATTTGTCCATATCGGTTACGGTAGCCGGATTATACCCCTTCTTATTGATGGTACCGGTGTCCATCACCACGATATCGACCGGGCACACCGATGTGCAGAGCTCGCAGCCCTTACAGCGGTCGGTGTCGAAAGTTACCTTCCCTTTGGCTTTTGCCATGCGTGCGTCCTCCTCGAACGACTTATGTGGACATCCATGCTTCACGGAGATACATGGATATCGGTACGATCTCTCCATCTATGTGTTGCGGCACGTCGCCGACCAACGGCCGGAACACGCCGACATAGCGTACGGGAATATCGAGCCGGTCACGCACCTGCTTGCAGAGGGCGTCGCCCCGCTCGATATGGGCGATCTCGGTATGCTCGAGCATGTGAGTGTTATTCACCAGTCCGGTGACCTTGAGGCCCGAGGCGGCCTCGATCCCCTCGATCTGCGCCGCGGCCTTGTCGAGGGTCGCGGTTTCCGGGCGCGAGGCGTTTATCACGCAGAGAACCTCCGTGTCCTCCGCCGGCATCATTCGCCGGAAACGCCCGAGCAGCCGGGCACCGGCCGGATCACCGCCGGAATCGATCACGGTGGGGGTGTTGGGGTTCTGAAGCGGTGCGTTGATCTCCGCCGACAGCGCCGGGATGTCGACCCCCACGTCCTGCCTGAGCGCATTGGCGACCACGCGGATGCCGTGTTCCTCGAGCAGGGCGCGCCGCTCGCGGGAGCGGAAGTAGGGATTGACGATGTCGAGATCGAGCAGCGCGGGGCCGCCGTTCTCGCCCTTCATGCGGAGCGCGAAGTTGATGGAAAACTCGCTCTTGCCGCTTCCGTAGTGCCCGGTGACGATGGTGATGCGCTTCATGAGCTCTCCTCACCGACGTATTCGTGCGCCTCCTCGGCTCCCGAGAGGACACGAAGGGCGCCCTCGGCAAGCGCTCTCATCTCGTCCTCACCCGGATAGATCTCCACTTCGGCGATGAACGAGACTCGCTCGGTGATCCAGTCACAGAATCGCCGGTCGTGGGCGAGACCGCCGGTGATGAGTATGAGGTCCACCTGGCCGGCGAGTACCGCCGCCATTGCCCCCACTTCCTTAGCCACCTGATAGGCCATGGCGCGGTAGATGTGCTCGGCCTGCTCGTCCCCGGCATCGATGCGCTCGGCGACTTCCCGCCCGTCGTTGGTGCCGAGATAGGCGACGAGCCCGCCGCCGCCCTTGATCTTCTTCTTCATCTCGGTGTGGGAAAACCGTCCCGAGTAACAGAGCTTAGCGAGCTTCAGAGCCGGCAGTCCCCCGCTGCGCTCCGGCGTGAAGGCCCCCTCGCCGTTGAGACCGTCGTTGACGTCGATGACGCGGCCTTTACGGTGGGCGCCGACGGTGATGCCTCCGCCGAGATGTACGACGATGAGGTTCATATTCCCGTAGTGTTTTTCCCGATCATGGGCCGCCCGGCGGGCGACCGCCTTCTGGTTCAGGGCGTGAAAGATGCTGGTCCGGTCGAAATCGGGAATGCCCGAGGGTCGAGCAACATCCTCGAGCTCATCCACGACGACGGGATCGACGATGTAGCTCGGAATTCCGTTCTCCTGCGCAATCTCATGGGCAATAATACCGCCGAGGTTCGACGCGTGCTCCCCGAGAACACCGAGGTGCAGATCCTCGAGCATCTGGTCGTTTACGCGATAGGTTCCCCCGCTGACCGGATGGATGAGTCCACCTCGGCCGACCACGCAGGAGAGGGAGTCGACCGGAACATCAGCCTCGCTCAAGGCCTCTTCGATCACCCGCTTCCTGAAGGCGAACTGGTCGGTGATGCGCTCGTAGTGGTCGAGATCCGACGTGGCGTGGCGCAGCGTCTGTTCGAGGATGGCCGTCTCATCGTCGAAAACGGCCACCTTTGTCGAGGTTGAGCCCGGGTTTATGACGAGAACGCGGTGGGTCGTTTCCATGGTTCTGCGTTGGCCTCCTTTTGTGGGATACGCCTATCCGCGACCAACGGTCCTGCAATCGGTATGCCAACCTCGGCGTCTACGCGCATCTATTATGTAACTTCCGGTAACGAAACGGATTAGAAAAGCGCTGTTCTACGACGAGTCCCTCGTGGGAGTACGACGTGGGCATTGGTGCAAATTGTTGCACGCAAATTGTTGCACGACTTCGTCGAAATGCTGCAATGGATTGCACCGTTCTGTGGGTGGGCTCCGGCGCTTCGCCTCCCCGGCTCTCCGGCTCTCCGGTTCCCCGGCTCTCCGGCGCAGCGGCTACCCGATGCCGTAGCGCTTCAGCTTGTATTGCAGGCTCCGCAGCGAGACGCCGAGCACCCGCGCCGCCTCCGCACGCTTACCGTTGACCCGCCGGAGTACGCTTCGTATGTGTTGCACCTCCGCCTCCTCTACGACCGTTCGCAACGGCGGGATAACGTCGGTGTCCGGCTCCATGCAGCCTGCCGTCTCGCTCGGAAGAGCTACCTCACAGTCCGGTCCGAGCTCCGGTAGGTGCCCCCGGCCGATCACCGTCTCGTACATCCCGAGGTTGATGATGGCCCGCCGCAGGACATTCTCGAGCTCCCTGATGTTCCCCGGCCAGGAATAACCCCGCAGCAGCTCGAGGGCCTTCGGCGATACGGCGGACACCGCCCTGCCGTACTCCTGGTTGATCCGGTGTATCATGTGCTCGATGATGAGTGGAATGTCCTCGGGATGCTCGCGCAACGCCGGGATCTCGATGGGGATCACGTTCAGCCGGTAGAAGAGGTCCTCACGGAAATCGCCCTGCTGCACCGCTTGCCGCAGGTCGAGGTTGGTGGCCGCGATCACGCGGGTGTCGATCGGGATCGTACGCGTTCCCCCGACGCGGCGCACCTCGTTTTCCTGCAGCACCCGCAGGAGGTTTACCTGAGTGTTCAGACTCATGATGCCGATCTCATCGAGGAAGATGGTGCCGCCGTCGGCCTCTTCGAACAGCCCGGGCTTGCCGCCCTTGCGTGCCCCGGTGAATGCCCCTTCTTCGTAGCCGAAGAGCTCGCTCTCGAGCACGCCCTCACTCAGGGAAGCGCAGTTGACCCGGATAAACTTCTGTCCCCGACGCTCGCTGGCGTTGTGGATGGCATGGGCGAAGAGCTCCTTTCCGGTACCGCTCTCGCCGTGGAGGAGCACGGTGGCCGGGGTTGTTGCCGCCACTTTGGCCTTCTCGATCGCGTGGAGGAAGTTCTCCTGCCGGCCTACGAGGTCGTCGAAGGTGTACTTGGCCTCGAGTTTGCGGATGAGCTGATGGGCCTGCCGCAGCTCCGAGGTGAGCTCCACGATCTCGCTGAGGTCCTTGATGACCGCAACGCTGCCCTTGATCTCGCTGCGCACGATGATGGGAGCGGCATCCACCACGACGTCCTTCTGCTTGGGGCCGACCTTCAGGCGCGCGCCCTTCACCGGCTCGCCGGTGTTGAGCACCTTCTGATGGGTGCTCTCCCCGTCGGTGATGTCGAAGGTCGACGGCTGGCCGAGGACCTCCTCCTTGGAGTAGCCGGTGACCCGTGTGTAGGCCGGATTGACCGATACGTGAATCCCCTCTTCATTGACCACCGAGATGGCGTCCTGCGTGGAGTTGAATATGGCTTCCGAGAGGGTCCGCGTCTCGCGCAGGTCGCTGATTTGCTCGGCGAGCTCGAGCATGTCCGAGACGTCACGGAATACGGCAAATGCGCCGATCATCTCCCCGGTTTCGTCCACGATGGGCATGCGACTGGTGATGATGGTGATATCGCCGAGGGGCTGCTGCCAGTTCATCTCGGGGATGCCGGTCTCGAGTATACGCGGCAGCCGGGTCGTGGGGATGACCTCCTCAATGTGTCGGCCGAGAATGTCGGATGCCTCGGTGCGCGTGAGCCGCTCGGCCGCACGGTTGAAGAGGGTGATCCGCGCGTCGCGGTCCACGGCAATGATGCCGTCGTGGGTGGAGTTTATGATGATTTCGATTTCTTTGCTCATGTCGCGGGCCATCGGGCGGCCCGCCTGAGCGACGGATTGTTGCTCCACGGCCCAAAGATACGAAATCATCTGCACGATGTATAGAGAGCGGGTGCAGGATTTTGCACAACCGAGGCAAAAGCCGGGGCCCCGCGGCGGTACGAACCTCGACCACCGCCGCGTGCCCCTATTGACGGCGGGATACGCCGCGGAGGGTCAGCGCATGAACATTCCACCGTTTATGTCGATGGTGGAGCCGGTGAGGAACCGGCTTTCGAGAATGTAGCTGACCGTACGGGCAATCTCCTCCGGGCCGACGAACTCACCCACCGGTGTGGCCTGGCGAAACTTCTCCATCTGTTCCTTCGGCGTGTATTTCTCGTGGAAGGGCGTGAGAATGACGCCGGGGGCGATTGCGTTCACACGAATGTCCGGAGCCAGTGCCTTCGCCGCGCCGCGGGTGAAGGAGTCGACGGCGCCTTTACTTGCCGCGTAGGGTGTGGCGTTGGGCGAGCCGGTGCGCATGGCGATGGAGGTGAGGTTGATGATGTTCGCCTCCGTACCTTTGCGCAGCAGGGGAACCACGAGCCGGGTCATATACATCGTGGAGTAGGTATTCAACCGAAAAATGTAGTCCATCGTCTCCCAGTCGAGCTCCCACACCTCCTGTCGCTTGACCAGCCCGCCGGCATTGTTCACGAGCACGTCGAGATGGTCGGTGGTCTGCTCGACGCCTTCGGCGAGGCTGCGACAGCCTTCTTGGGTCGTCAGGTCGGCCTGAAAGATGTGGGCGGTGCCGCCTGCTTTCTCCACCGCTGCCGCGACCTCCTCGGCCGGTTTCCGCGAGGCGTTGTAGTGAATGAGAATCGTGTTGCCGGGTGCCAGCTCCTCACAGGTAGCTGCTCCGATGCCCGTACTTCCGCCGGTGACTAGGATCGTCTTTGCCATATGCATGCTCCTCCGTATGTCGCAGGATCTGCCGTGCCCCGCATCCGAGGCCTACCGGCAGGATAGCACCCTACGGCGGAGGCTGCAATTCGCGTTGACACCCGCTGTGGGCCGTCATATGCTCGATGTAATGGACGAAGAGATGAAGCGGGCCATTGACGCGGTGCTCGGGCGCGTGAAAGAGCCGGAGAGCGGGTATTCGGTGGCCGACCTCGGCCTCGTAAGCCGGTTGCGCTACAACGAAGGGCGGAAGGAGCTGTATGTGTTCACGGACTTCGGTTCGCATCAGCCGGCATGCATGACCTGTGTCGGCATCGCCTCGATGATCCGCAACACCATCGAGCGCCGGCTCACCGAAGAGTTCGCCAAAGAGCTCCCCGGTGTGCGCGTCGAGTTCGTGTAACCGATGCAAGCGCTTTTTCTCGGCGTCGTCGTCCTCGCGATGGCGAGCTTCTTTGTGTTCCAACACGGCATGCGAGTCAATCGGGACATTGCTCGCGCCACCGTTCGCACCCTCGAGGAGACGTTCCGGCCACAGCAAACCGAATACCGCAATATCGGCGGCACCATCGGATGGCATTTCACCTACATCCTCGACGAACCGATTACCAAGGTCCGCGGGCTTTTCACCCTCGTCCCTCGGCAGGCCATGTTTTACATGCCCATTGCCCGCCTGATGGGCCGGGAGGATGAGCTGCACGTGAGCTTTTACTCGGCCCGATTTCGTCCGGTGGGAGAAGGGCACATCGTGGTTCCATCGCGGTTGAAGGCCTGGTGGGCACAGATAGAGGATC
Organism: Spirochaetaceae bacterium; assembly: GCA_046540795.1. Lineage (GTDB taxonomy): Bacteria > Spirochaetota > Spirochaetia > DSM-27196 > PWMO01 > JAAAOH01. Next base: position 20,396 of record JBKHEN010000020.1, read on the forward strand.
AGGAGGAGTTCGACGAGGTTCGGGAGGAACGGGACGGGCGGGAGTTCGTCATCCTCTCGCACAACCGCTTCGTGCGGGAAAAGCTGCAGTGGTTTCTGGCGGATCTCTCCTCGGTGGCCGGGCTCAGGCATTTCGCGTGTTTTCGCCGGGACGACAGCTATCTTCTGGTCTTGAGTCTTCGTGAGGCGGACCTTCCCGAAATGATAGACAGCGTGCGTAAACGGATCCCGCAGTTGCGCACCCATTTCGCATGAGCGTGTGTACGCGGGGAGCGGGCGCCACTGAAGAGCCCGTGCGGGGAAAGGGGTTAGTAATGCGTGCGATAGTCAAGCTTGACGGGGCCGATAATACGGTTTAGCATGATAGTTGCTTTCACGCACCAATCTATCTCTCTGTAGGAGGAACGCATGACCGCCATCATTGCAATCGCCGGTGTGGCAGTCTACCTGATTCTCTACTTTACCTATGGTAAACGTCTTGAGACGAGCACGGTAAAGGCGAACAACGAGAACCAGACACCTGCTCACCGCATGTTTGACGGGGTCGACTACGTACCCGCGAAGACGCCGGTGCTCATGGGGCATCATTTTGCGTCGATCGCCGGCGCGGCACCGATTGTAGGTCCGGTTATCGCCATGGGGTGGGGCTGGGTCCCCGCGTTGTTGTGGGTTTGGTTTGGGAATATCTTCATCGGCGCGGTACACGATTACCTGTCGGTGATGGCTTCGGTCCGCTACGACGGACGCTCCGTGCAGTTCGTCGCATCGGACGTCATCACCAAACGCACGGGACGGCTGTTCTACTACCTGGTGTTGTTTCTGCTGATCTTGGTCGTTGGCGCGTTCAGTAACGTTCTCGGGGGCATGTTCCTGGGTGATCCCTCGGTTCCCGCCTCGTACCTGTTCTTGGTGGCCGGCGGGCTGATCCTCGGGGTGATCATGTATCGGCTGAAATGGCCCTTCGGCATCTCCACCGCCATCGGAATCGTGTTGCTGGTTCTGGCCATCATCGGCGGAACGGTTATGCCGATCGAGCTCGGCAAGGACGCGTGGTTTCTCATCATGTTCTTCTACATCATTATCGCCGCCGCCGTACCGGTGGACGTTCTGCTACAGCCGCGTGATTATCTGAACTCCTGGTTGCTCTATGCGGGGCTCGCCATCGGCGGTCTTGCTGCTCTGTTCAGCTTCTCCGGCTTCAGCGCACCGGCGTTTACCAGTTTCTCGCCGATCGTCTCCGGCGGAAACCCGACGCCGTTCTGGCCGGTGATCCCGCTCATTATCGCCTGCGGCTCTCTCTCCGGATTCCATGCCCTCGTGGGTTCGGGTACCACGGCCAAGCAGCTCGACACCGAGAAAGCGGGTCTTCCGGTCGGCTATGGGACGATGCTCTTTGAAGGCTTTCTCTCCACTGTCGTTGTGATCTCCATTGCCGGTTTCGGCATGACCGTCCTGCAGGATGCCGACGCAGGAGTAGGTGCGGCTGCCTGGGGACAGGAATATGTCGGGGCCATGGAGGGCGCCTACGGAGCAGCTCCCATGTTCAGCAACAGCTACGCCGCCATGGTCGATTCGTCTTTCCTGCGGTTTTTGCCGACGGACATCGTCAAAGTCGTTGCGGGTATGTGGGTGGCCTCCTTTGCCTTGACCACCCTGGATACGACCAACCGTCTGGCACGGTACACGCTGGCTGAGATCTTCATGCCGCTGAAGGACAGCGGTACCGGCGTCTATAAGTTCTTCTCCAATCGGTGGATTGCTTCGATTATCCCGGCGGCCATCGGCGTGTGGCTGGGTTGGAGCGGCAACTTCTCGGTATTGTGGCCGTCCTTCGGTTCCGCGAATCAGCTCATCGCTTCGATCGCGCTGCTGACCGGTAGCGCCTGGGTCGTCAAGCGCCTGAAGGGCAAAGCAAACGTGGCATTGATTCCTGCCTATCTGTTGTGGATCACCGTAACCGCCGCTATCATCTGGTTTAGCGCGGTGGTCGTTCCCGGCACCATCGAGAACGACCCGGTGACGGGTTACGTGGTTCTTGTAATCGAGCTCATCATGCTGGTCTTGAACATCATTTTCATGGTCGATTTCTTGAAATCGCAGAAGCAGCCCGCTCCGAGCGAATCACAGGCATAAGCGGGCAGCATAGGAGCAGACGGTACGTCATGAGTGGAGAAGAACGGCACAGCGAGCAGAACGGAATTGCCGGGTTCTTCGGCAGAGCGTGGCGACTCGTGCGCGGTTTCTTCTCCACCATGGATCAGGCCCATCGGGACAACGCGGTAGAGCTCACCGAGTATGAGGCGCGGGAGCTCGAAAATATCTTCGTGCTCGTCCTGATGGGCTCGTTCATGGGGATGCCTTCACCGCCGTCATCGTTATCGGTGGAGTTGCTCCCCTACATGGAGCATGAGCTCCGGGTACTGAATCGCAGAGCCGAACGCTCCTCGGACGCGCTCGCAGAAGTCAGCGCGCTTCTCGACATAGATTAGGATTCACACGCATGAAATCGTTGTTTTTCACCGGGAAGGGTGGCGTCGGAAAATCCACCCTTGCCGCCGCGGCCGCCTGGCAGTTGGCCCAACGCGGCAGCAAGGTCCTGGCCATTTCACTGGACCCCGCGCACAATCTGGGGGATATCTTCGGCCGCTCGCTGGATTATAAGAAGCGAAAGATCGCGGATACACTGTGGTTGCAGGAAGCCGACCTGGACCGGGCGGCGCAGGAATACCTGCAGCAGAACACGGAGCTCCTCACCCAGGTCTACAGCTATACCAAGGCATTCAACCTGGACATGTACTTCAAAGTGCTCAGGCATTCGCCCGGGGTCGAAGAATACGCGTCGCTGTTGGTTCTCGAAAACGCGTTTCGCAACGACACGGACATGGACTATATCGTCTTCGATACGCCCCCGACCGGCCTTACGCTGCGCATCCTGGCGCTGCCGAACATCAGCGTGACGTGGATCAATCGGTTGCGCAAGATCCGGCAGGATATCCTGAGAAAGAGGCACACGGTGTACAACATCACCGGAAAGTACTCGGAAGAAGGGACGGTGCTGCCGTATACGGAGGAAGAGGATCCCGTCTTCGTGAAGTTGCAGCAGATGTTCAAACGCTATGTGTCTCTCTATGAGCGACTCAGCGACCCGGAGAATAATCACATTGCCGTGGTTTTCAACCCGGACTACCTCTCACTGCGGGAGTCGCAACGCATCATCAGCGGCCTTGCCGATTTGAATCTTCCGCTGCGGATCGGGTTCAACAACAAGTACATGGAGGAGCTATCCTCGGTGGCGGAGGAAGTGGAAGGGGAGTTGTTCAAAGGACTCGACGATATCGCGGTCCATCGTGTACCGTACGAGCCGTTCGCTCGGGAGGGAGCGTACAAGATGGATCACGATATCATCACGCCGATGCTTGACGGAGCCGCAGACAGTGGGTGAGACGGTCGTTACCACGCAGCCCGTATTCTATCTGTTTATCGCCGCAACCATTCTCTTGTCCCTCGGCTATCTATGGGGCCGCAGGCGGAACAAGCGTATCTTCTCGAGCGCGCTCGAGGCGATGGTACAGGTGCTCAAGCCCAAGGACCAGCAGTTCACGAACATCGGTGGGCTCACCGGGTATCACGCGAACCTCATTCCCCGCAAGAACAAGTACATCCGCCGCGTGGATGCGACGATCACACTGCTTCCGCGACAGTCCTGGCTGTATTACCCCATTTCCAAGCTGACACGGCGTTTCGACCGATTGTTCATGCTGTTCACCCTATCCCCAAAGGCCGCGGGGATTCTGAGGGAGGGCCACCTCATCGAGGATCGTTACTCCCGGCTTCCCGCCGCGTGGATCGAGAACGCCGACGCCCTCGGTCACGAGGAGCTCGAGTGGGACGGGCTGCGGTTTCACCTCTACTATGCCGATGAGCAGGTCAGGCGGGAACTCGAGGACGCGCGCGAACGGCTGGGAGCGTGTGGACCGCTTCGTCATTTGGCCCTCGTCCCGGAACAGGACCGGATGTGGATCTTCATGATCCCCCGTTTGGGCACGGTGCACCGGATCGTTGATACTTTGAACGAGTGGTTCATCGCGACCATCGGGGCGCGGGTCGCCGCCGAGAAGGAAGCAAAGGCGCGCTTGACGTGAGTCGATTTGTGACACGACGACGCAGATGAAAAGCCACGCAAGCGACCGGCTCGAGCCCCTGATAAACGCCGTCAAAGGGGCGATCATCGGTGCGGCGAACACCATCCCCGGAGTGAGCGGGGGAACTCTTGCCGTGGTGACCGGCATCTACGACCGGTTGGTTCGAGCGGTGGGCTACTTCTTCCGGGGACCCGGCGGATGGCGGGGCAACCTGCGCTTTCTCCTTCCGGTGGGCGCGGGGGTGATAGTAGGCGTGCTCGTGTTCGCGCGGGTGATGGATTTCTTTCTCGGGCGCTATCCCGACGGAACCGCTTTTTTCTTCATGGGGCTCATCCTCGGGAGTCTGCCCTTCATCGTGAAAACGGGCTTTGCCGGACGCGTGCGCCCCGTCCATGTCGTGCCGTTTCTCGTGACCTTCGGTGTGCTGGTGGCGACGGCAATGGCCGGACGTCCCCCACAACCTGCGCCGATCACCGTGGTGACACCGACCGCGGCAGTTGTGCTGTTCGCCGCCGGCGTGCTGAGCTCGGCGACAATGGTCGTGCCCGGGGTCTCCGGGTCCTTCGTGCTACTGGTGATTGGGCTCTATCCCACGGTAATCGCCGCTGCGCGAAACATAGATGTGGCCGTTCTGTCGGTATTCGGTGCCGGAGTTGCCGTCGGCATCGTGGCGATTGCGCGGCTCATTGCGTTCCTTCTTTCGCGGTTTCGCTCTACTACCTATGCCGCGATCGTCGGGCTCGTTGCAGGCTCGGTGATCACGCTGTGGCCGGGACGGCCGACGGGGATCGGCGTCGCCCTCGTGGATCTGGTCCTGTTCGCGGGTGGGTTTGCCCTTGCCTATTACCTCGGCGCCGGCTCCTCGGCGGGCCCCGTGCCGGATACGGAGACGGGCGCGGCCCCGGATACGGAGGCGGGCTCCGGCGGAGGCGAGTAAAGCTCCCTGTAGTCGACATCAGCCGTCGTTCGATCTTCCCGGACTCGCCGGCTCCCCCAAATGGAGATGAAGAAGCGGATCACCGGTACCGTCCGGGCTGCGGGCGAGCGACGTGCCGGCGGCATGCTCTCCCCAGCGCTGTACGTCACCGGCCGGCTCTGCGTGCGCGGGAAAGCCGTAGGGACCGAGGTCGAGAGCCGGATCGACGGCAGCGAGGCCGTCGTAGGTGAGCTGCAGGTAGTGTGCGGATTCCGGCTCGAGAACGATCACGTTGTCGCCGCCGTTGTTCAGGACACCGGTGCTTCGTCCGGCGTCGAAGGCGAGGTCTTCGGGCCCGAGGACGGGGAGGGCCCCGCCCTCCGCCACGCGGACGGTCACCAGGGCGCAGGCGTCCGGGGGCAGCGGGGAATCGTCGGGAAACGTGAACCATCGTCGGGCGCCCGGATCCCACAGTTCCAGCCCGCCGAGATCCACCGTTTCATTTCCCGCGTTATAGAGCTCGATGAATTCGTCCGTGGCTGTTGCCGTCCCGTCCCCGTCGGTGTCCACCCCCGGTGATCCGGTGGGGTCCGG
>JBKHEN010000021.1:0-25965 GCA_046540795.1 Spirochaetaceae bacterium
GCGCCGCCGGGCCGGTCGTCGGTGCCGCCGGGATGGGGGAGGTGTCGCGTTCGGGTGCCTTCATACCGCAGCTCCTCGTAGTCGAGCACGCCGAGCTTCTGCAGCACCTCCGGCGGTCCGGTGCTCCAGTCCTCGGCAAAGACCTCCGCGTACCGAGCCTTGAGCCGCTCATAGTCTCTCGTGCGGACGTTGAGCTTTGCCTCCGGCTCCCCGGTCGAGGTCGTGTGGAAGCGGGGAAGCGTATGTCGTACGTCCTCGAGAGTGAAGTCGCCCCGATACGCTGCGGTATTACCGCTACGGCGGCACCAGATTTCGAAAAGATCTCCTCCGCCGTGCCGGCCGGCGTAGAGGAGCTTGAGAAACGCGAATATCGTGGCCATTGGGTCACGGACGCGTGAGGGATGGACAATACTCCCGCCGGTAGAGCCCTCCCCGAGGATGCGGACGAGGTAGCCCGCGTTGCGAAGACGGTCGGCGGTCTCAACGACGTTTGCCTCGCCGACCTCACAGCGGTGCACTTCGGCGCCGAAGGCGGCGGCGATCCGCTCCACGCGAAGGGAGGTGGGGCCGTTGACAACGACAGCCCAGGGGTGGTCGTCGGAAGGCGCCAAGCCCCCGCGCGTAAGCCACGCCAGCTCCGCCAGCACGGCTAATGCAAAGACCTCCTGTGCCTCCGGTGGGGGTCCCGCGCCGGCAAAGACCAGATTCCCGCGATCTCCGTCGTTGTCGGGCACGTAGGCCAAGGTGAAGCGGTCGTCCGCCGAGGCGGCATGGGCGAGCTCGGCGCGTGCCGTGGCAAGACCCTCTCCCTCCGGGAGGATCTGATGGACGATCTTACCGGCGGCTGCGTTCACCGCGTGCGTACGTATCCCGAGCTCCGACAGCAACGAGAGGTCGACGGACGTGCTCCGGGCGCTGCCGTTGAAATCCACCACGATACCGCAGCCGGCGGCCTTGATCCCTTCGCGCAACGTCGTCTCTGCGCTGTTGCGGGCGAGCGGGCCGTCGGCAACAATCGTGAGGAATCGGCGATAGGAGACCGTCGACTGTGTTTTGTAGCGCTCGACCTCGACGAACGCCTGTCGGACGGAGTCTTCGCCTACCGACCGAACGGCGCGAACACAGCGGAGGCGGGCATCGCTGTCCCCGCAGAGGCTCTCGAACTCACGGGCAACCTCCGCAGCTTCGGCAGCGGGAAGGACCCCTTCCCCGGCTATGCCGAACTTGAGGCCGTTATACCCGAGGGGATTGTGGCTTGCGCTGATGTAAGCGAATGCCCCCACGTCCTCGCTCGACGCCGCGTAGGCGATTACTTCCGGTATGGGGGCTATAAAGAGATAACGAACCTTGAGGCCTTCGCCAAGGAGGGCTCGTAGAATTACGGAGGCAATCGCGGGACCGGTGGGTCTGGAATCTGCGGCAACGAGAACCGTGTCGGCTCCGACGGCGAGGCGTGAGGTAAGGTAGCGTGCGTAGGCGCATCCGGCAAGGGCGAGGAGCTCGCGATTGGCGGGGGCGATGTCGGCGGCCGGCGAGTGCTCGTGGCCGTCGGCGGCGAACACGGCACGCCACCCGGAGCCTGAGACGATGAGGCCGCTTCGAGCCTCGGCCAGGCTCTCCGAGTCGACCGGCACCTCCGGACCGAGGGGGTCTTCCGCCGGCCTGCCGACGGAGAGGCCGGTCCTGCTGTCGATGATTTCCTCCATGTCGACCGGCGGCAAGTGTAGCCACGCCCCCGCGCGCCGTCAACAGGGCGCGTTGCCTCGACGTCGACGACCGCACCCCGGCGCTCCTTGTGTGTCGATCGAAAATCTCTTATAAATGTTGGTGAAGACGGGGCACAGACCTATGGCAAAACGAATTCTGGTAGTCGATGAGTCGTCCTTGTTCCGCGAGTTTCTGGAACGGAAGCTCGGGGAATACGGGTTCGAGGTGGAAGTTGCGGTGAACGGCCTCGACGGATGGTCGAAAATGCGCGGCGATCCCCCGGATCTGGTCGTGATGGACTATTATCTCTCGCGGGTTAGCTCCGTGGAGCTCTTGCAGAAGAAACAGGAGGACAAGAACATCTCCGGGGTACCCGTGGTCATGGTCTCCGCGCGTATCGACCGGGACAAGATCATTCAGATTGCCCGCTATAACGTCCGCAAGTTCTTCACGAAGCCCATCAAGGTAGATGCGCTGCTGCGGACGGTATCGGAGTTGCTGGGTGTCGGCCTCGATCTCGACAATACGCCGAGCATTGTTGAGGCGCACTTAAACGATGAGATTCTCTTCATAGAGATTGCCCAAGGCCTCAACCGTGAGAAGATCGAGCTTCTCGGTTACAAGATAAGGGAGCTGCTGGAGCTCTACGAGGTGCGCACGCCGAAAATCCTCCTCATGATGTCGAGTATCGAGGTTTCGTCTCAGGACTCGCTGAAGGTCGCCACCCTTCTGCAGAATGTCGTCGAGTATTCCAAGGCACGGCTCTCGAACATCAAGATTCTTACCAATTCCGACTACGTGGTGCGCTACGTCGGCAACTCAAAAGAATTCTCCGAGATAGAGGTTACCGATAGTCTGGAGCGGGCCATGGACGGGCTTCTCGGCCGCAAAGCCGGCTCGTACATGGATTCCGAGAGCCGTACCGTCCAACAGGAGTTTCTCACTGCCTCCGCGCCCAAGAAGGAGGGCGAGGAGAGTATCGACATGAAGTTCGAGGACGAGCGCACGCAGGCCCTGCATCTCGAGGAGCTCGGAGACAGCATCAAGCTTGCCGTCGTCGACGACGACTTCGTCATCCAGGAGCTGATCCGGACGGCGTTTTCCGATACGCAATTCCGTATCGACGCCTACGATGACGGCGCACCGTTCCTCTCGGCCTATCCTGGTGGGAACTACGACCTCGTATTCCTCGATCTGATGATGCCGCAAACCAACGGATTCCAGGTCCTCGAGCAGCTCAACGCCGCTGACGGGGAAAAGCCACCCATCATCGTGCTGTCGGCCCTCTCGAAACGTGAGACGGTAATCGATGCCCTGAAGTACGGGGTCAAGAGCTACATGATCAAACCGTTGAAGCCCGAGTGGGTGCGAAAGAAGGCCGCCGAGGTACTGAAGGTCAACTTCTAGGCGGGCACAATGGACACAGCAGCTACGCAGTGCCACGAACTATTCGATCGCTCTCCGGCGGGGATGGTTATGCTCGATCCCGGGGGAGAGATTCGATATGGGAACGGCGTCGTTGCGGCTATGTTCGCCGTCTCGCAGGGGCAACTGCCGGGCAGTCGATTCAGCAGTTTTTTGTTTTCCGATGACCAAGAGGCCTTCGAGGACGAACTTGCGGCGCTACACTCTGGAGCCCAACGGCAGTTTCAGACTACCCTCCGATATACGACTCGACAGGACGAGATTGCCTGGGCGCGCCTGCATTTCACGCTCGTGGACGACGACGCGTCCGCGGGGGCATACGTGTTCGGTGTGGTGGAGGACATCACCGCCGAGAAGTCGGGACAAGAGCAACTGAGGCGTGACAAGGAAAGCGCCGAACGTGCCACCCGCACGAAGTCGGCGTTCCTGGCCAACATGAGCCACGAGATACGAACTCCCCTGCATACCATCACCGGCGTCACCGAGTTGCTCCATGAGACGGATCTGGACGAGGAGCAGGTGGAGTACGCCAATCAGATCAAGTTCTCCGCCGAGGTCCTGCTGGGGCTGATCAACGACGTGCTCGACTTCTCGAAGATAGAGGCGGGCAAGCTTTCTCTGGAGATTATAGAGTTCGATCTCTTCGAAATGGTCCAGGAAGCCGTGGACATGCTCAGCCTGGAGGCCCACAAGAAGGATCTGGAGGTCATTGTCTACCTCGACCCTACGTTGCCGCGTTACGTCCGGGGTGACCCGGTTCGATTGCGGCAGATTCTCGTGAACCTCTTCAATAATGCGGTGAAGTTCACCTCCGAGGGTGAGATCGTCATTCGCACCCGCAGGGTGTATCAAATGGAGGATGCACTCACCGTGAGCATCGAAGTTGCCGACAGCGGGATCGGCATTCCCCGGGAGAAAATCGCGCGGCTATTCAAAGCCTTCAGCCAGGTCGATTCGTCGACGACCCGGAAGTTCGGAGGGACGGGGTTGGGGCTGTCCATCTCGAGGAGCCTCGTGAAGATGATGAAGGGAAACATCGGAGTGAAGAGCTCCGAGGGGAAGGGCTCGACCTTCTGGTTCACCGTGCCCCTTGGGCTCGACGCTGTGGAAACGGTCTTGAACCCGGAGCTCGCCCGGGGCACCCGGATTCTCGTGGTGGACGACCATACGATGGCGCGGGACGTGCTTCGCCGCTACCTGGAAGCGGTCGGCGCTACGGTGGAAGAGGCGGAGAGCGGTGCCCGCGGCATCGAGACGTTACGGGAGAACGCGCGGCAGGGACACCCCTTCGACGTAGCGTTCATAGATCTGCTCATGCCGGGAATGGACGGCTGGCAGACGGCAAGCGAGATTAACGCCGACAAGAAGATCAACTCCACAAAGCTCATCCTCCTGAGCCCGACGGGACGCTCGGCCGGCGAGGCCAAGATGAAGTTGTTGAAGTGGTTCGATGCTTATCTGTCGAAACCGCTGAAGGTGGACGATATTTCGGAGGCCCTCGCCGGCGTCCTCGCGACCGACATGGACTTGCCGGCGTTGGAAGAGGGCAGGGCGACGGAAACCGAGGAGGCCGCGGACGCGGAGGAGGTGGAAGAGCTCGAGGAGCCGGACGCAGAAGAGGTTTCGGCGGAGACCGGGGCGGAGCGCTCGGCAGGCGCCGCCGCGCACCCGGGTGAGGCGGGGGCCGGAGCCGGCGCGGATGCCGACACCGGCGCGGATGACACCACCGGGGCCGATGCCGATACATCCCCCGGACGGATCTTGGTCGCGGAGGATCACTTCGTGAACCAGCAGTTGTTCAAGACGATTCTCGAAAAGCGGGGGTTCGAAACCGTGCTGGCCGCCGACGGCCGTGAGGCGATCGAAAGAACGCGGGAAGGCGCCGTTGATTTGGTGTTTATGGACGTTCACATGCCGGAGGTGAGCGGCTATGAGGCCACGCGGATTATGCGGGAGGAAGGCTTCGATGTGCCGATCATCGCGGTGACGGCCAATGTGACGAAGGGCGAGAAGGAGCGGTGCGTCGCCGCGGGCATGAACGACTATCTTGCCAAGCCGTTCAAGAGCCGTGACCTCATGCCCCTGATCGAGCGGTGGCTGCACGTGGGGCGCACGTCGGCTGCCGCGGCGGCTCGGGAACGCTCGGTCGGCGAGACGACCGATGTCGAAGAGCGGGCGGGTGCGGCCGCCGGTGAGGGTGCCGGGGCCGGGCGCCCGCCGGAGGAGGAACGCTCAGCCGAAGAGGGCGGTCGCCCGGTGTTCGACTACGGGGCCGCCCTGGACGCCTTCATGCGGCAGGCCGAGGTCCTCGACCGCGTGATCGCACGCTTTCTCGACCGCACGGCCGATCAGATCGAGGAAATCCGAGGTAACATCGACGCCGGAGACTTTGAGAGAGCCCGGGTTGCCGCGCATACGATCAAGGGGGGTGCGTGGAACCTCGAAGCGTTGCGCCTCGGGGATCGGGCGGCGTTGCTCGAGCAGGCCGCCCGGGATTCCGATGAAACCGCGGCCCGCAGAGAGCTCGAGCTGGTCTCGGAGGAGTTCTCCGAGCTCCGGCGGCGCGTTTCGGAGACGGAGGAGCTCCAGGTCTAGGGGCGGGGATCGGGTCAACCGAGAGCCCGGGACAGGCGCTCGACCGCTTCCTCCACGTTTCCCCGGGAGTTGAAGGCGGAGATCCGGATGAACTCGCGACCTGCGGAGCCGAAGCCTGCACCGGGGGTCGTAACGAGCGAGGCTTGGTTCAGGAGTAAATCGAACAGCTCCCAGGAATCCCGGCCGCCTCCGTGCACCCAGATGTAGGGAGAGTTAACACCTCCGGTATGACGCAGACCGATGCGCTCGAGCCCCTCCCGAAGGATGCGCGCGTTTTCCAGGTAGTAATCGGCAAGCTCTCCGGTTTCGCGTTGGCCGGATTCGGTATAGACGGCTGCCGCAGCGCGCTGCACCGGATAGGAGACGCCGTTGAACTTGGTCGAGTGACGTCGGTTCCACAGGGGATGAACGGGCTGCGGTTCGCCGGCGGCAGTGTAGGCGGTGCAGTCCTTGGGAATCACGGTGAACGCGCAGCGTGTGCCGGTGAATCCCGCGTCTTTGGAGAAGCTACGGAACTCGATGGCCACCTCCCGGGCGCCTTCGACCTCGAAGATCGATCGAGGCAGGCTCCCGTCCCGGATGAAAGTCGCGTAGGCGGCATCGAAGAGGATAAGGGCGCGGTTTCTGCGCGCGTAGTCCACCCAACGGCTCAGTTGGTCATGCGTGGCCACCGCCCCGGTAGGGTTGTTGGGAAAGCAGAGATAGATCAGATCAACCTGGTGATCGGGGGGAGCGGGAACGAAACCGTTGTCGAATTCGGCAGTGAGGTATGTAAGACCCTCATAGCGGCCGTCCCGCGCCGGGCCGGTTCGCCCGGCCATGACGTTGGTGTCGACATAGACCGGATAGACCGGATCCTGTACGCCCACTCGCACGTCGGCGGCAAAGAGCTCCTGCATGTTGCCGACATCGCACTTGGCCCCGTCGGAGATGAAGATCTCATCCGCGGAAACGTTCATGCCGCGGTCCCGATAGTCCCCCCGGGCAATCGCCTCGCGGAGAAACTCATAACCCTGCTCGGGACCGTATCCTCGAAACGTCTCGCTGTGTCCCATTTCTTCCACGCCTTCAGTGAAGGCGTCTACGATGGTCGGTGTCAGCGGGAGGGTTACGTCACCGATACCGAGCTTGATGAGCGAAGCATCGGGCCGGCGCTCTTCGTGCTCCCGGATTCTCTTTGCCACCTCGACGAAGAGGTAACCTGCCTGCAACTTTGAGTAGTGCTCGTTGATTCTGATCATGTAGCATGCTTCCTGTATGGTCGTTCCGTATGATCGTTGGCGATAGGGCCCCAGACTAACTATAATGGGCCGCGTGAATCAAGATTGGACACGAGGAACCCGAACGGAGGGCGTCATGGACAGTGTGTTTACCGAGGAGCTCGAAAGTGTGGTTGCCGAGGTATTGGCGGGGGCCGCATCGCCGGGCACCCGTCTGCAGCGGCTGTGTAACCTCCTGCGAGAACGCGTGCCGCACTACGATTGGTTCGGCTTCTATATTGTCGTACCCGACCGGCGGGAGCTCGCGCTCGGTCCCTTTGCAGGGGAGCCCACCGAGCACGTCCGCATCTCCTTCGGCCGAGGCATCTGCGGGCAGACTGCCGAACGGGAAGAAACCATGGTCGTCCAGGACGTCGGTAGCGCGGAAAACTACCTGTCCTGCAGCGTCCACGTCAAATCGGAGATCGTCGTTCCGATTTTTCATGACGGACGCGTCGTCGGGGAAATCGATATCGATTCCCATGTGACCGGACCCTTTACCGAGACGGATACGCGGTTCCTCGAGTCCCTCGCCCGGCAGACCGCTCCGCTCGTCGCGGATCTCGTGCCGCCCGAAGATGACGGTGACAAGGAGGAATGACATGAGACGGCGATTCTTGCCGCCGACGACCGTTACGGTGCCGGCGGCCTTTGCCGCGGTGGTCCTGCTGGTGCCGGCGGGTTCCCTCCCGGCGCAGGTCGGGTCGCTGCTCGAGGAAGCCGATGAGCTGTACGAGGATGAACGCTACGAAGACGCCATTGAGACCGTCGAGCGGGCGGAGGTCCGCGCCTCCTCGAATAAGGAGCGGGCCGAAGTCTACTGGCAGCTGGCGCGCGCGCATCTGGGTTTGGGAGACGAAGTGCGTGAGGAGGATGGAGACGATCGGGCGGCCATGCGCCTCTACGACCGGGGAAAGGACTACGGGGACAGGGCGATCGAGGCCGATTCCGGGAACAATCTCGGCTACTACTGGAAGGCTTCGAACCTGGGTCGCTACGGAGAAACCCGTGGTATCCTCAGTAGCCTGAGTCAGGCCCGGCCTATGCGCGAGCTCCTCGAACAGTCCATCTCACGGGATCCCGAGCACGCTTCCTCCTACCATGTGCTCGGCATGCTCTACGCGCGTGTTCCCGGCGGGTTCGTTTCGTTCGGCAATACGGATTACGCGGTATCCCTCGCGCGAAAGGCCGTGGAGCTACATCTCGAAGAGGTGGAACGGGGAGATGAGGAGATGTACCATCCGATTCGCATCGAGCTCGCCTCTCATCTCATCGATCGCGGATGGTCCGCGGGACGACGCAGCCGAGAGCAACGGTCCAAACGTCGCGAGTATCGCGGTGCCGAGGACGCAGTGGAGCGCGGCCTCTACTTCGAGGGCGACGCCGATATTCCGGATATGAGTGACGAAGAGGAGGCGGGGCGGATCCTCAACGAGGTCATCGAGGAGCTCGAGAGTCAGGCCCCGCCGGCGGGATCCCGGAAGGCGAGGCATCTGGAACAGGCTAAAGAGCTGCTCTAGCCTTCCCGCATTGCTTGCCGTCGGTCAATGCCGGTCGAGGAGTCGAGCTCTGGTGAGGCCCGGTTTCCCGAGACGCTCGTTTACTTCGAGCGCCGCCTCCTCCACACGGCGTCTGCGCTCCTCCGGACCTTCGAAGAGTCGTCCCTGGGCCTCCCGGCTCCGGGCTTCGACGTGGGCGACGCCGACTCCCACCAGCCGGACGGGAGTCTTGCCGTCCCATTTTTCCTCGAGCAGCGCCCGCGCCGTGCGATAGAGCGCTTCGGTAGAGGCGACCGGCTCGACGTGGGTGCGGCGCGCGGTGGTGGTCGTGAAGTCGGAAAAGCGAAGCTTCAGGATCACGGTCTTGGAGGCGAGTCCCGCACGAAGCAACCGTATCTCCACGCTATGAGCAAGGGCGAGGATCGTCGTCTCGAGGAATTCCCGGTCCCGTACGTCATCCTCGAAGGTTGTCTCGTTGGAAATCGAGTGGGACTGAGCCTCCGCGGCATAGATGCCCGGATCGATGCCGCGGCTTACCGCGTGGAGGTAGTCGCCGACGCTCTTACCGAACAGCGCGTAGAGATCGGCGGGGGTCTTCTCCCGGAGCTTGGCGACGGTTGTGATCCCGAAATCCTCGAGACGGCGTCGGGTCTTGGCGCCTACGCCCCACAGGTCCGCGAGAGACAGTGTGGCAACGAATTCGGCTTCCGTGCCGGCGGGCACATTGTACAGCCCGTCGGGTTTACCCCGCGCGGAGGCAAGCTTGGCGATGTAGCGGCTCGACCCGATTCCCACCGAAATGACGAGCCCGAGGTCTTCTCGCACTTCGCTCTTGAGCCGGCGTGCCGTTTCGGCCGGTGGACCGAAGAGGCGTTCCGTCCCGGTCATGTCGAGGAATGCCTCGTCCACGGAGATCTGTTGGACCTCCGGGGAATAACGCTCGAAGACGGCCATGACCTGCGTGGAGAGCTCGCGGTAGCGCTGCATCCGCACCGGTAGGAACACCGCATGGGGGCACCGTCTCCGGGCTTCCGAGGCCGGCATGGCGGAGTGCACGCCGAAGGCGCGCGCCTCGTAGGAACAGGCGGCGACGACGCCGCGTCGTTCGGGAGAAGCCCCTACGATGACCGGTTTACCGAGGAGATCGGGATTGTCGAGCTGCTCCACCGACGCGTAGAAGGCGTCGAGATCGACGTGGAAGTAGACCGCGGAACGTGTCATGGACGCACCGACTCCAGTATACGCGTGCGTGAGATCAGGCGAAACCCCGGCACGTCGCTCTCGATGGGCGTTCCGGTTTCCGGTGACGTGATCCGCGCATCCAGGCGTAACGAAGCCTCCCGGGGCACGGTGAAATCCAACGCGAACGGATTCGGAGGAAACGTTCCCACGGCGAACCGCACGACCGTTGCCGTTTCGTTCATTTGGAAGGGATAGGCCGAGTCGAACAGGAGCACTTCCTCCTCGCCCTGCAAGGCCGGCCGTACGGTATGCAGGGGCAGGTCGGAATCGAAGCGCACCGTTCGACGGCTGCGGGCGAGGAACTCTTCGCGTTCCGATTCTATGCGCAGGGGCCGGGGGCGTCCGGGGAGATCCACCCGGGCGCTCCGCCCGTCCTCCGCGGAGAAGCGGTAGCGCGCGAAACCGCGCCGGACAACCAGCCCTTCGAGGGGCGCCGGGCTGTGTAGCTCGAGGCGATGGGCGTCGTTGACCCGGTCTATGACCTCTATGGCCTCCACCGGCTGGGGATTATTCTCCGAGTACGGATCGAGAAAGATCAAATAGGAGGCGAAGATAACTGCCGCGGCCGCCGAGGCGATGATGGTTGCACGGAGCGTCGTTCCGTGTGGAAACTGAAGCCGTCGGTGCAGAAGCAGGTCGAGCCTGATCAACATCAGCAGAAACGGCAATAGGACTACGGCAAAAATCAGGTTACCCACCACCGGCGATAGGAGAAGGGCCTCCACGGCCTCGTACTCCCCAATGTAGAAGATCTCGATCCCGGCAATCACCAGCCACACCGGCGCCGCGAGCAGACCGAGAGCTTTCGACCAGGGGCGCCGTGCAACCGAGAAGAAGAACGCCGCAAGAAACCCCCAGAGGAAGTAATAGGTGTAGGCGATGTCGAACAGCGCCAGGATGACGACGTCGCCAAAGAGAAGAAAGATTGCGGCGGCCGAATAGAAGCTACCGTTTCGCGGGAAGGGTACGCCGCGGAGAGAGTGAAACATCACTGCAAAGAGGAAGATCGATATCAGCAACTTCAGCAAAAAGTACTGTCCCGGAGCAAACCGCCACAGATCCGGGAAGTCTCGATACTCGAAGATGCCTTGTACGAGTGCGGTCGCCACGAAGAAGAAGAAGAACATCAGCGCAAGCAGTACGGCTATCGCCCACGCGTGCGATCCTACGAGTCTCGCGTAGCGGTACAGCCGACGACGAAAGGCAAGCCCATATATCACCGGCGATGCCAGGACGGCCAGGAGAACGATGAGATACAGGAGCTCCCCCACGAATACCGAGGTATCGCCGAAGGTCGCGTAGACATAATGGCGGTCCCAGCGGTCTTCGGCGGGCGCCTCGGTGTCCGAGACGAGACGCTCGAGGAACGCCCCGAGCTCTCGGTTCCATGCCTCGGTTGAGTTCCCTGTCGACCCGCCGTCGTGAACGCTGCGAGCGAAGGCGTCATGAACCCGTACCGCCGGGATCCCGCGGTCGAGGTACTCCGTGAGTACGGACGGCGCATCGAGAGGAGAACGGGCCACCTGTAGCGAGGTCGGAGCTACCCGACGGGGTAGATCGCTTGCCAGAAGCGCCCGAATTGCCGTTTGAGCCGGGGCCCGGGGTGTACCGAGCCCTCCGGAGCCGAGCTCTACGGAGATGTAGGAGCCCGGGGAGGTAAGGTCGAGGTAAACCACCGAAAACGGCTGTTCCTGTTCCGCACCCTGGAGGAAGAGTCTCGTGCCAAGCCTTCGCTCGCCGACGTCGCCGCCGAGAAGCGCAAGTGATACCGTTGGCCGCTCCGTTACCGCAGCCATGGACTCCAACAGGGCGAGGCCCGCGGCAAGGGCGATGCTGCCGTCCTCTTGCGGGTGTCGGTCATACGGGTGGTTCAACGGTACGGCAAGGACGACCTGTCCCGGACGGTCGCCGGGGGCCTCAATTTGAGCGATACGCGAGAAGGAGTGATTCCCTTCCAGGGCGGAAAAATCCTCCTGCTCCACGGCCAGGTCGAGCTCGTCTGCCACGGATGCCACGTATTCCAGGGTCCGGCTTTCGCCGTTGGAGCCTTCTGTCCGGGGATGAAAATCTCGAATCACCTCGTAATGACGGTCGATCCGGTCGCCGACGCCCTGTGAAAACGCACAGGAGGCTGTTACAATTATAAGGGCAAACAGGACGGAGGATCTTTTCATCCGGATCTGAGCATAGAGTCGGCGGATTCGCTTCGTCAATAACCGCAGACCAACGAACGGAGGTGCAGATGGCGCTGCTGCCGGAGATCGAGAAACGTGCAAGCGTACGGAGTTTTACCAATGATCCAATCGCGGACGCCGAGTTGGAGCGAGTGATGGAGGCCGGGCGGCTCGCACCCTCCGCAAAGAACCGGCAGGCATGGCGTTTCATCGTTATACGGAAGCCGGAGCTGCGCGAAAAAATCCAGGACGCCGCCTTTGGTCAGGAGTACGTCGGTCAGGCGCCGGCAATCATTGCCCTGTGTACAACGAACGTCGAATACAAGATGCCGAACGGTCAGTTGTCCTATCCCATTGACCTGGGAATCGCCTGCTCGTTCATGATGCTCCAGGCGGTCCACGAAGAGCTGGGAACCTGCATCGTCACCACGTTTCGGGAAGAGGACGTCAAGTCCCTTCTAACCGTGCCCTATACCATGCGGGTGGTCATGCTGCTGCTTGTGGGACATCCGGCGGAGCAGCCGGTTCGCCCGCGACGCATGGCATCGGATCGCGTCGTGTCCTATGACCACTGGTAGAGAAGAGCATTCTTGAGGCGATGACGCCTGAGAGCCAACGCGATGAGCTCGGCGAGTAAGTCTTCGTAGGGGAGGCCTCCCGCCTCACAGAGCTTCGGGAACATGCTGATGCTCGTGAACCCCGGAATGGTGTTTATCTCGTTGAGCCGGATCTCGTGGTTGTCGGTATCCACGAAGAAGTCGAGCCGGGCAAAGCCTTCACATTCCACGGTTCTGTAAGCCGCCCCGGCAACGGAGCGTACCTCCTCGGCAATGTCCGGCGGGAGCTCCGCCGGCACGAAGAGCGCCGCGCCGTCGGGATCCACGTACTTGGCCTCATAACTGTAGAACTCGTGATGCGGACGTACCTCCCCCGGCGCAAACGTACGGATTTCCTCGGTGCCCATCACCGAGCACTCGATTTCTCTTCCGTGAATCTCCGGTTCGACCACGAGCTTCGTATCGTAGCGCAGCGCGAGCTCCACCGCCTTGACGAACTCCGCGATATCGCCCACCCGGCTGACCCCGACCGATGAGCCGGCCCGGGCGGGCTTCACGAACCAGGGTAGCGAGAAGGAATGCGTAAGGCGCCGGGCTACCGCGTCCACCCGGTGGTCCGTGAGCCGGTCGTGTTCGTCGACAAGATGCTCCCGCCGCAGTGTTTCGAAAGGCGCCGTCGGCAGCCCCGCCTGCCGCCACAGACGCTTCGCGAGGTCTTTGTCCATTCCCACCGCGCTCCCGCAGACGCCGGCTCCCACGTACGGGATGCCCGCGAGCTCGAGGAGGCCCTGGACGGTTCCGTCTTCGCCGAAAGATCCGTGGAGCACGGGAAAGACCACGTCGACTTCCAGGAGCTGCGTATCCACCGCGAGTCCCCGGGACGGCAGCACGGAGACGCGCGCGGCTTCGGGCGTTTCGATGGAGAGCATCTCGCCCTCGGCAGCCTCCCTCCGTACCCGGTTCGGGTCCTGGGCAAACCACGCCCCGGTCGTGGTGATGCCGATCGGAATCGGCGTGAATCGTTGAGGATCGAGGCGATGGACGACCGACGCAGCCGAGCGTAGCGAAACCTCGTGCTCGCCGGAGCGCCCGCCGTAGAGAATACCGACGCGGGTCATCCTGCAACCTCCGGAAGGGGAATATCGTAGCCTGCCTCCGCGAGCACCTCCGCGGCGACCTCGGCTTCGTTCCAGGGACGGGGGCCGTCGGCATAGATAATGCTTTTCTCATGGCCCTTGCCGAGAAGAAGGACGGTGTCGCCGGGCTGCGCCCGGTCGACGGCGGCGCGGATGGCCTCCCGGCGGTCGGGCACTATGAGGTAATCCGCGCCCTCCGCCGACCGGATTCCGTGCTCGATGTCCCGAAGGATCCGAAGGCGATCCTCACCGCGGGGGTCCTCATCACACAAAACGACGAGCTCACAGTGTCGGGCGGCGGTTGCGCCCTGCAGGGCGCGCTTCTCCACGTCCCGTTCGCCGGCCGAGCCGAAGACCGCGATGATCCGGCCCGAGGTGGTCCGCCGCATCATAGGGAAGAGCTTCTCGTAGGAGGCGGGGGTATGGGCATAATCTACTACCACCGAGAAGGGAAGGTTCCGGCCCACCGGAAACAACCTTCCTTCCAGGGGCGTGAGATGTGGAACGTGCTCCGCAAGCTCCAACGCCGGTCGCGCCGTCGCCCGCGATACGGTGAGAAGGGCGGCAAGCACGTTGTCAACCTGGAACTCTCCGGGCATGGGCAGATACACGGGACGGGAGGATACACCGGGTACCACCACCGAGAAGGTGATGGATTCGGGACCGGCCTCGATGTCCGTGGCGACCAGATCGAGCCGCGCGGCGTCACTAACCGTCTGTCCCCGCTCAGCCGGTCCATGCTCCGCAGGACCCCCGCCGTCGGCTGATCCGATAGAGGCGTACCGCAGTACCGGGCGCTTCGTCGCCTCCTCGAAATAGGCGGTGTTGGCGTCGGCGGCGTTGACTACACCGAAGGCGTCACCGGGGGCTGCGTCGAGGGCGCGGAAGAGCTCCGACTTGTCGCGGCGATACTGCTCGAAGCTACCGTGGAACTCCAGGTGCTCGTGCGAGAGATTGGTGAACACCGCCGTTCGGAAGCACACATCAGCAAGACGGGACGTGCGGGGGGAAAGCCCGTGCGAGGTGGCTTCTACAACGGCAAACTCTTTGCCCGCATCCCGCATCTCGGCGAGGTAGCCGTGCAAATGCGGCGCTTCCGGCGTGGATTGCCGCGCCTCGTTCCCCCGGGGAGCGTCGGCGGTCTTCAGGCTCACCGTAGATACCAGTCCGGCAGGGTGACCGGTTGCGGAGAGAAGCTGCTCGATGAATGAGACGGTGCTGCTCTTGCCGTCCGTTCCGGTAACGCCGATCACCCGAAGGTCCCTAGACGGGTGATCGTAGAACGCCGCAGCTACCGCAGAGAGCGCGCGTCGCGGTTGTTCAACCGCGACCACCGGTACGCCGAGACCCGCGGCTGTTTCCACATGCCCGCGATCAACCATCACGGCGACCGCCCCGCGATCCACGGCATCCCGGAGATAATTGTGACCGTCCACGTGGAGGCCCGGCAATGCCGCAAAGAGCTCCCCCGGGCGAACCTCTCGTGAGTCGTAGCGGAGACCGCGGACAGGTGGATCTCCCGCGCCGTGGAGCGTTCCCTCGGCGGCGGCAAGCAACGTTGACAGCCGCTTCTCAGGCATGCGAGCATACTAACAACGCACCCGGGCTTCCGCAAGAGAGCATGACGTTCAAGCACCCGTACCTCAGTCGCGGTCTCATAGCCTACATCGGAAACAAAAGAGCGCTTCTGCCCTTCCTCGGTCCCGTGTTTTCCGCGCTTGCGGAGCGGGCACCCGTGCATCGTTTCGTGGACCCCTTTGCGGGCTCCGGCGCCGTTGCTCGACTGGGGAAGTACCTCGGCTTTGCGGTAACCGCGGCGGACCTCGAGTATTATGCCTGGGTTCTCAACGGGGCCGCCCTGGAAACTCACGCATCGGAGGCGAGGGAGTTGTTCGGAGAGTACGGCGGCATGAAGGCGGCTTTCGATCACTTCCATCACGTAGGGGGCGCCGCGGCACGGCGCCGGCCGAGCGGGGCGAGATCGTCTTTTGGCGAGGACGGGTATATTGCTCGCCGCTACGCGCCCCGGGATACCGACCGGGCGGATTACCGCCGGGAGCGGCTGTTCTATACCGCCGAGAACGCGCGTTACATAGATGCGGTACGCGACGCGTTGGAGGAGCGCTACCCCGGATGGCGGCTCGACGAGCGGAGCGCCCGCGAGAAGCAGCTGATACTCGCCGCGCTCCTCGTGGAGGCCTCTGTCCACGCGAACACCTCCGGTGTATTCAAGGCCTACCACAAGGGCTTCGGCGGGCACGGCCGGGATGCCCTCGGGCGGATCATGGCGCCCGCGGAAATCGAGGTGCCGCCGCTTATCGACGGTCCTGACGCGGTGGTGCGCCGGAGCGACGCGGCGGAGCTTCTGGCGAATACGCCCGCGGACCTGGTCTACCTCGATCCCCCGTACAACGGTCACCAATACGGCAGCAACTACTTCATGCTGAATACCATTGCCCGGTGGGACAAGCCCGCGGTACCTGCGGAGCGGGGAAGCGACGGTCGCTTGCTCCACAAGGCCGGGATTCGCCCGGACTGGAGTGAGACTCGTTCCGACTTCTGCTCGAAATCGCGTGCAGCCGCGGCCTTTCGGCGGCTCATGGCCGCGGTTGACGCCCGCTTCATCGTGCTCAGTTATTCCAGCGACGGCATCGTGCCCATAGAGGAAATTCTCGACCTTCTTTCCGAACGAGGCAGCGTCGAGGTGTTCACTACCGACTACACGCAGTACCGCGGCGGCAGGCAGAGCATCGAGAGAGCAACCGCCAACGTGGAATACGCCGTCGTGGCGACCACCCGCTCTTCTCTCCGGCACGGCAAGACCGTCGGACGGGAGGACGTGGAGGGCCGAACCGGAGCCGGGCAGGGATCCGACGGCGGGCGCCCGGGTGAGAAACTCCGGGCGGAGGAATCCGTCTCGCCGGAGCGGTTTCTGCGCCTTCGGGCGGTGCTCAGCCTGCTCGGTGACACCTACGTACCGGAGCGCGTTCGGAGGGCTTTTGCGACCGACGGCGACGCTATCGTGCTTTCCTGCGGGGTGAGACTGCCCATGCCGGGGCTCTATCGTTTCACGGTGTCTCCGGCGGAAATAGCCTCGTTGCCCTATGACGCCTTGGAGGAGTTGCGTGACGGCCTCTATGGAGCACGCTGTCGAGATCGGCGTGAAGAAGCCCACGTGTTGCTCGAGTTGCTACGCCCGGGCCGATGCCCGCCGCGGGCGGCGCGGGACTACAGAGCCCGCCTCCTCAGGGTGTTACGGAAGTTTGCCTATAACAAGTATCGCCGGGAGTTCTCGGCGGTGGCCTCGGAGATCGAAGAGGCCTGTCGGCACTATCCGGTGGCCCTCGACGGCGTAGCAGCCGGGGTTGCCGAGCTGAAGGAGCTACTGCGTCGGCGGTCCGAGGGCTGAGCCGGCCGAAGGATAGGCGCGCCGAAGGATAGGCGCACCGAAGGATAGGCCGGCCCGGCGACGCCTCCGAGGGTGGAAGCGTCACCGTCCGCCGGCACACCGGCTTACCGATCTTATTGACCGGTCTCACTGTAGAGAAAGTCGAAGTACTCAAGGTCCGTCGTAAGCGTTTTGCGGAAGCGCGGCAGCGTATCCTCATACGAGGCGAGTGCCCGCCAGAAGCGGAAGAACTCCGGGTCCGCGCCGTAGGCCTGGGCGTAGGTGCGGGCGGCGTCCGCGTCCGCCTGACCGCGGATCTCCTGTGCCTCCCGCTCGGCCTGCGAGATGACTTGCTGCCGCTCGTTCTCGATCTCTCCGAGAATCTCTTCTTTGCGGCCTTCGCCCCAGGAGCGGTAGGCCCGGGCGATTCGGCGCCGCTCTGAGACCATGCGATCGTAGACGCTCTCGGTGAGGTCGTCGGAATAGCGTATCTGGCGAACGACGATATCGATCAGCTCTATACCGAAGTCGGGGGTAACCTCCGCGGCGGACTCGAACATCTCCTGCGACAGCTCGCGCCGCCCGCGGCTCACCCGCTCCTGCTCCCGCGCGACGGTGACGAGATCGGCAATCTCTTCGACGCCTTCGTCGTCGAGCTCCTCGATGTCCGCCTCCACCGGCTGCTCGGGCTCCATCTCGTTAATGATGTTGGAGTCACGGACGGCCTCATGCAATCGGTTGCCGGTGATGACCTGGCGTACGGCGCTTTCGATGAGATCGTCGAGGCGTGAGTAGGCCGCATCCACCGTGGTCACCGAGGCGTAGAACAGCTCCGGGTCGGTGATGCGCCAGCGCGCGGTGGTGTCCACCCATATGAACTGATTCTCTTCAGTGGGGATGCGCCGCGGATCTCCGTCCCATGACTGTATGCGCTTGGGAAAAGTTATCACGTTATCCACCAGCGGGGTCTTGAGCTTGAGACCTGCCTCGGTCTCGGAGTTCACGATTTCCCCGAAGCGGATCACGATGGCCTGCTCACCCTCCTTTACGACGAAGAAGGGACCGAGCAGGACGAACACCACCAGGACGACCGCTATGACGACGATAGTTGCTACCAGCTTGTTCATTGTGATCCTCCTCCGGGTTGCTCCGTGGTCCCGCCCTCACGAGTGAGGTTGAGCAGCGGCAGGAAGTTCTCCAGATTACGGTCGATCAGCTCGGACTCTTCCTCTTCCCCGAATGCCGTCTCCACCATCTCATAGTAGAGACGGGTGCGCATGGTTTCGGGATCCGCCTGGTACTCGGTGAGCACCGCCTCGAATCGGGCGGCATCACCGGCTGCGCGGTTCACGCGCTCCGCGGCGTAGCCTTGCGATTCCTGGATGATCCGGCGCGCCTGGCCGTCCGCCCGGGGGATCTCCCGGTTGTATTCTTCCCGGCCCTCGTTGATGAGCCGGTTCAGATCCTGCACGGCTTTGTTCACGTCCTCGAATGCGTCCTGGACGCGGCCTGCCGGCGGTACGATGTTTTGGAGTCTGACCTGTGTGATATTGATGCCGAGACCGTATTTGTCGAGGGTATCGTTCATGCGCTCACGTCCGCGGGACTCGATGGCGGCGCGCTCGGGGCCGATGACGTCCACGATGGCGCGGTCCCCGACGAGACGGTTTATCACCGACTGTGAGATGTCGCGGATGGTCTTCTCCTGGTGCTGGACGTTGAACAGCCAATCCTTCGGATCGGTGATCCGGTACTGGATAATCCACTCCACGTCCACGATGTTCAGGTCCCCGGTGAGCATGATCGATTCCTCCGGGTAGTCCACGTTGGAGAGGCGTGTTTCCACGCCGGCCTCCTCCACGCGAAATCCGAAGGCCATGTTCTGGATAACCTGCGTGGGCACGTTGTGGTTCTGCTCGATGGTAAAGGGCAACTTGAAATGAAGTCCCGCCGGTACCGTTCTGTTGTATTCTCCGAACCGCAAGACCACCGCCTGCTCGGTCTGGTCGACGATGAAGAAGCTGCTCATCACGATCCCGATGACCAGGGCAACGACGACGATCAGTATCAGCGTCCGCGGCTTGAGTCTGAACGGAAGGTTCGGGGTTACGTCTCTTTCCGACATGGTTCCTCCCGGAGCTCTCTCCTAAAACGAATACCGCAAGCGTACGTCTTTGGGGACGGGCAGTCAAGGTTGAC
This sequence comes from Spirochaetaceae bacterium, assembly GCA_046540795.1. Taxonomy (GTDB): domain Bacteria; phylum Spirochaetota; class Spirochaetia; order DSM-27196; family PWMO01; genus JAAAOH01. Next base: position 19,182 of record JBKHEN010000021.1, read on the forward strand.
AGGCGAAAGGGGGAAACCTATGATTTGACCTCATGAAGAAACGACTGGTCACCTCGGCTCTTCCCTACGTCAATAACATTCCGCATCTCGGCAATCTCATTCAGGTACTCTCCGCCGATGTCTTTGCGCGGTACTGCCGACTGGCCGGCTACGAGACGCTCTACGTTTGCGGAACCGACGAGTACGGCACCGCCACGGAAACGCGTGCCCGGGAAGAGGGCATCACGCCCCGGGAGCTCTGTACCCGCTACTATAAGGTTCATGACGACATCTACCGGTGGTTTAGGATTGCCTTCGATAAGTTCGGCCGCACCTCAACGCCCAAGCATACCGAGATAACCCAGCACATCTTCCGGCAGCTCTATGAGAATGGCTATATCCGTGAGCACACGATCGAGCAGCTGTACTCCGAGGAGTCGCAGATGTTCCTTGCAGACCGCTACGTACGCGGCACCTGCCCGCATTGCGGCTATGAGGATGCCCGCGGCGACCAGTGCGAGAGCTGCGGGAAGCTCCTCGATCCGGCGGACCTCATAAGCCCGCGTAGCGCCGTGGACAACTCCACCCCGGTCATGAAGAAGAGCAAGCACCTCTACATCGATCTTCCCGCCATTCGTCCCGAACTCGAGGAATGGATCAAGACCGCCTCGGTGAAAGGGCAGTGGTCCAAGAACGCCGTGCAGATGACGCAAGCGTGGATCCGGGACGGGCTCAAGGAGCGGGGCATCACCCGGGACCTCAAGTGGGGTATTCCGGTCCCCCTGGAGGGCTTTCAGGACAAGGTGTTTTATGTCTGGTTCGACGCGCCCATAGGCTACATTTCCATCACCATGAACCACACCGATGAGTGGGAGGCGTGGTGGCGTAACCCCGATGAAGTGGAGCTCGTACAGTTCGTGGGCAAGGACAACATTCCCTTCCACACGGTCATCTTCCCGTCCTCGCTTATCGGCACCGGGGAGACCTGGACTATGCTCCACACCATGTCCTCCACGGAGTATCTGAACTACGAGGGCGGTCAGTTCTCCAAGAGCCGGGGCGTGGGCGTGTTCGGAAACGACGCTCAGGACACGGGCATTCCCCCGGACGTGTGGCGCTTCTACATCTTCTACAACCGTCCGGAAACCTCGGACTTCACCTTCACCTGGGACGACTTTCAGGAGAAGACCAACGGGGAGCTCATCGGGAATCTGGCGAACCTCGTGAATAGGACTCTCACGTTCCTTCACAAGAACTTCGACGGAGAAGTTGCACCACTGGAGGAGGCCGGCGTGGATGCCGGATGGCAGACCTTCTGGAACCAGGTAAGGGATCTGGAGAAGCAGATCACCGATCACCTGGAGTTCGCGCAGCTTCGCGACGCCTTCCGCAAGGTCTTTCAGATTTCCACTCTGGGGAACCGGACCTTCCAGGCGGCCGAGCCCTGGAAGACCAAGAGCTCCGACCCCGAAGGCACCAAAGTGCTCCTCTCGCACCTTGTCTATCTCCTTCGGGATCTCTCGGTCCTGATCGCGCCGTACATCCCCGATACCGCCGCCCGCATCGCCTCTTTCATCGGCGCTGAGGGGGCCTCGTGGGCGGAACTCGGACGGCTCGGCGGACTCTCGGCGGTGTCGAAGCCGGAGATCCTGTTCGACCAGCTCACGGACGAGCTCGTGGCGGAGATGCGCCGGCGCTTTTCAGGGAGCCAATCGCAGCGCAAGGAACGAGAAGCGGAAGCCGCCGCCATGGAGGCCGCGGCGGCGCCGGAGGGCGCCGGCACCTCCGGCGGTACGGGTGGCGGTACAGGCGGTGGTGGCGAGGATCCCGCCCGGATCTTTGCCCGACGGGTGGACCTTCGCGCAGCGCGTATAGAATCGGTGGAACGGCATCCGAAGGCGGACAAGCTCTACATAGAGACGGTCGACGACGGCCGTAGCAAAGAGCGCACGATCGTCTCGGGTCTCGTGCCGTACTACGCCCCGGAGGACTTGCAGGGGCGTACGGTCGTGCTCGTTTCTAATCTCCGGCCCGCGAAGCTGCGAGGTGTCGAGAGTCAGGGCATGTTGCTCGCCGCCTCTCCGGAGGAGGGCAGCGGAGAGGACGTTGTGGACGTGCTTTTCGTCGACCATGCCTCACCGGGGGACCGTGTGTTGCCCCGGGGGGTGGAGGCGCCGGCACAGGATCCTCCGGAGATCGACATCGAAGGCTTCTTTTCCATGCCGATATCCGTCACCGACGGGGTCGTGACCGTCGGAGAACGCCCGCTGGAGATAGACGGACGTGAAGTGCGTACCGAGGCGGTGCGCTCCGGAACGGTGGCATGAGCGGAGCGGTCGGCATCGCGACAGCCGGGGCGGACCACGAACGCGCCGGTGTGCTCTCCGAGGTCGACGTCGCGGACTATCCCCCGGCTGTGGGGTTCATGCAGTCGGCATTCTGGGGGCGCTTCAAGCAACGTTTCGGATGGCAACCCCGGTACTTTGAAGTCGGACGCTATCCGCTTCTTGTTCTCTCGCGCCGCCTTGCTCCTGGGTATGAGTTTGCCTACGTGCCCCACGGCCCGGAGCTCGGCGCGCTCACCGCTGCGGCCCGGACACAACCTCCTGAAACGGTGGCAGAAGGCGCGGCCGGGATCCATGCCGGCGGCGTTCCCGGCGATATTCGCTCCGGTGGCTCCGAGACTCTCGAAGCGGCAGGCACGTTCGCCGCTCTGCCGGCCGGGAGTCTCGGCAATCGTACGGTCGCGCTCCGGCTCGACCTGCCCTTCGAGTGCCGGGAACGGGGCGCCGGCCCGGCGGATGTGGAGACCCGCCTTCAACGCTCCCCGGTGGACGTGCAGCCGCCGAGCACGGTGATGGTGGACCTCGGGAAGTCGGAGGACGAGCTGCTTGCGGCAATGAAATCAAAGACGCGCTACAACGTCCGGCTCGCGGGAAAGAGAGGGGTGGTGGTGCGCGCAGGGGAGGGGGCCTCGGATCTCGAGAGATGGTACGAGCTCTACCGCGAGACGGCTGCTCGGGACCGGATTGCCATCCATTCCCGGCGCTACTATGACACGCTTTTCACGTTCGCCGCCGAAGAGCCCTCCGTTGAACTGTCCCTGCTCCTTGCCGAGCACGACCGAGAGCTTATCGCGGGAGTCATCCTCCTGCGCTACGGCCCACGGGTGACCTATCTCTACGGCGCCTCGTCGGATCACAAGCGTAACCTCATGGCACCGTATGCTCTACAGTGGGAAGGGATGCGTCGCGGTCGTGCCGCCGGGGCACGGGAGTACGACATGTTCGGTATACCCCCGACGGATGATCCCGGACACCCGATGCACGGCCTCTATCGCTTCAAGACCGGCTTCGGAGGGCGTATCGTGCATCGACTCGGCGCCTGGGATTATCCGACGCGAAGGTGGGCATACCGGGCCTATCGTGCGGCGGAGCGGGCCCGAAACTACTACTACAAGCGTCTTACCAAGCGTCGCTCCAAATTTTCCTCGTAACAGCTGTCGTCATCCCCGGCGGCGCCGTCATCCCCGTCGGCGCCGGCGGTCAGGACAATCCCCGCACGATATCCCGGAATCGATCACCACGGTGGAACTCGTTGCGAAACATGCCGAAGGAGGCGCATCCCGGCGACAGCACGACGGCTTCTCCCGCTCGTGCGCGAGAGACGGCCTCGGCGACCGCCGTTTCCAGCGAGTGGAAGGGCCCGTATAACGGCATCTCGGAGGCGCCCTTCTCGACGGCATCGAGGACCGCCTCCTGGGCGCTGCCTTCGAGGAGGTACAGCGCCGTCACGCGCCGGGTTATCTCGGCAAACGGGGCAAAGTCGACGTTCTTCGTGGAGCCCCCCGCAATGAGGTGCACCGGTTCCTCAAAGGACTTCACTGCCGCGAGGGCCGCTTCGGGGATCGTGGCGGCGGAGTCGTTGTAGAATCGTATCCCCCGATGCTCACCAACCGGCTCGAGCCGGTGCGCGATCCCGCCGAAGCTCGCCGTAGCTTCCCGGACCTGCGGCGCCGAAACTCCGAGCAGGCGGGCGGCGAGCCCCGCGGCCAGCAGGTTCCGTCGCATGTGAAATCCGCGAAGTGACACTTCCTCGGGCACGATTTCCTCTTCGACGTGGGCGATCCGTGCGATCCCGCGGTTTCCGTCGAGGTACGCGTGGGCGGCCCCGGTAGGCGTGGCGTCCACCTCGCTTCGCTCGGACCCGAGAGACTCAGGCGGCTCGTCGTGCAACACCGCCGGGCGGGCGGGAGTCTCGGCAAGGAACGACAGGCCCGTCTCGTCGTCTCGGGCAATGGTCCAATCTCGGGGACCCTGACCGGCGTAGACGAGGCGCTTGTCGGCTATGTAGTCCTCCATGGTCCCGTAGTAGTCGAGATGGTCGCGGTAGATGCCGGTAATCACCGCCACCTCCGGGGTAAGCGCCCCGATGCCCGCCGGGGTAAGCGCAAGATCGCCGAGCTGAAACGACGAGAGCTCGAGCACCACCGTCGCCCCGTGTTCCGCCTCTGCCAGATCGGGCAGAAAGTCGAGGGGGGATCGCGTGATGTTTCCTCCCAGATACGCCGTCTCTCCGGCGCGGGAGAGGACATGGTGGATGGCGGCGGTCGTGGAAGACTTACCCTTAGTGCCCGTGACCACGGCAAGCCGCGCGGGATTGCGGGCGAGAAAGACGGACACGTCGGTTTCGATGCGACGGGCCAGGGCCAGATACGGAGAGTTTCGCCGTACGGCCGGATTCTTTACCACGATGTCGGCTTCGCGGAAATCGGCCTCATCGTGTCGACCGAGAACATAGCGGACGGGAAGTCCCTCCAGGCTCTCTATAGAGTCCGCGAGCTCGGACTCCGATCTCAGATCCGTTACGGTCACTCGGGCACCCTCGCCGGCGAAGAATCGGGCGGCCGCCGCCCCGCCACCGTGGAGTCCCAAGCCCATAACCGTAACCGCTTGTCCGGCAAAAGATTCTTCCGGTACCTGCCTATCCTTCAACCACGAACTCCTTCATGTCGTTGTCATTGAGGTATGCCCGCACTCGGATCTCCGGGTCCTCCTCCAGTCCCCGTGCTCGCACTTCTTCCTTGAGCGCCTGAAACGTGTCGAGCTCTTCGCTGAACTCCTGTTGCTCGAGCGCCGCCTCTATCTGCTCGATCCGCGGCTTAATGAACCCTCGTGCTACGGCAAGCCGGGGGAGGGAAGCCCAGCGGCGCTGTGGGGAGATATCCGGTATCGTGTGGCAGACGGATCGGTACTTACAGGTAATCGGGTAGTATGGGTAGGTGCGGCTCCCCGGCGTGAGGAAGAGCTTGGAGAAGAACTTCGTCAGGTCACGATCCAGCCAGATCCCCTGTACGAAGTATCCCCGACCTGTCTCGCCGATCCAGGTGTTCTCAACAATTTGCTCGACGACGAACGCTTCCGGGGCCTGCGGATCACCCTCCAGGCGCTCCAGGGGCACCAGATCCGCCTCCAGATACAGGCGATCGGAGCGATAGGCGGGGCTGACGTCGTTGGACCCCGGCTCTATGATCTCATGTACCGTGGGACGGAAGGAGAGGTCGAGGCGAAGGAGGTACAGATACCACCGCTCTTCGAACCGGCGTACGGCGTAGAATACCGGATGCTGAACCTCCCTCGGGTCGAACAGGTACAGCAGACCGCCGAACGCCGTGGTACCATGGGCCACGAGCGTCCGCATGACCTTCCGCAGCGCTTCGAGGTATCCCCGGGGAGGCTCATGCCGCTGTACATCGTGGTGGATGGGCAGAGGGGGTACCGAGAACGCCGCCGGAAGGCGGAGAAAGAAGTCCTCGTTCTGATCGAAGTGCCTGGTGAAGCCGACCGGATCGCTCGTGGAGAACTCGATAATCTCGTTGATGGCAGGATCCGTATAATCGAGGCGGATTACCCCGGTAATCTGCTCCATCGTCGTGTCACTATACCCACAGCTTCTCCGCTATTCAATGTTGAGTGTGGCGGCGGTATGCACTACACTCTTCCATTATGTACCGTTTCACGGCAGCGTTGCTGGTGGTGCTCCTGCTGACGGGGCCGGCCGTGGTGGCGCAGCAACCGAGCGATGAAGCCTCGAATCGCGGGGCAGACGTGGCGGCAGCCACGGATCTTCTCGAGGGTCGCCGGCCCGTGGCCATGATGCTCGCCGCCGAAGGCCGTCGCGTCACGGTGTTTCGCGGGAGTGAGGCGGCAGGCTTTGATCCGCGCACGGAGTCGGGGGCGGGAAGCCCCGTGCTTCCGGGAGCGTACCTGGAGCTGGATGAGAACACCACCGCGGAGCTCCAGCTGCTTCCGGGCCGCACTCGGGTGAAGCTGGGCTCCGCGGCTGCCCTGGAGATGCGGGAGGTCGACGCCACCGGCGGTGGAAGGGTTGAGTTGCACTTCGGTCGGCTTCGCGCAGCCGTGCCCTCTACGGCGGGAGCCCTGGAGGTTTCGGGACCGGAGGCCGAGGTAACGGTATTTCCGGGAAGTGACGTGGCCGTGGACGTCCTGGTCGACCGGGAAACCGCCGAGACCTTCACCGCGGCGACGGTCATCGGCGGGCGAGCTTCCATGACCTTGCGCGCCGCAGGCGACCGTGACGCCGGAGACGAGGGTTCGGCGAAGGACGGGGTCGCGCTCGAGGCGCGGGAGGCCGCGCGGACAGGGGTCGCGGACGGTGTGCCCCGCGTAGAGACCGCGGAGCCCGGCGATCGTGGTACGCTCGAGTTCTGGGGACAGCGGCGTTTCATCGTTTCTCCGAAAGACGCCGAGGAGCTGATGGATCGTTATCCCGGGGCCTTCGGCTA
>JBKHEN010000022.1:0-25838 GCA_046540795.1 Spirochaetaceae bacterium
GGCGCCGGCCCCGCAGTGTTTCACGTGAAACATCCGACCGGAGACGGGACCGCCACGATGTACGAGCCTACCAAACACTACACCGTCGAGCAGCGTATCCGCAATTCCCGTTTCATTGCCGGCGCCGAGCCGCTCTCTGAAGCGGAGGCGGTAAAACCGCGGGTGGAGGAGCTTCGTCGGGCTCATCCCGGCTGCGCCCATGTGGTCCATGCTTTCTCCCTCGGGGCCGAGGCCGAGCGGAGCTTCGGGATGAGTGACGACGGCGAGCCCCACGGCACCGCGGGCCGGCCGGCGCTTGAAGTGCTGCGGCACAGCGAGATAACGAATTGCCTCATCACCGTTGTGCGGTACTTCGGCGGGATAAAGCTCGGCACCGGCGGCCTCGTTCGCGCCTACGGGGGCGCGGCGAAAGAGGTGCTCGCCGGCGTTCCCCGCCGACGGCTCGTTGCAATGGAGCCGTTCCTTTTGCGGGTTTCCTACGAGGCCTACGAAACGGTCCGGGGCGTGCTCGTGGGTGCCGGCGCGCGGATCGACACGGAGGATTTTGCGGAGACGGTGAGTCTCTCGGGGTATCTACCGGCGCACCGGTGGGCAGGCTGTGCCGCGGAGCTACAGGAGCGCACCGCCGGAGCCGTGACCTTGAGCTGAGAGACGGTCGGCAAACTCGCTCGCCGCTACCGTCGCTTCCAGCTCCGAAAGCAGCGCCTGCTTCCGTGCGCTGCTTGCGAAGGTGGCGCCGATGCCCTTGCGGATGAGGTCGATCGTCTCCCCGACGGTGAAAATGCCGTGCTCGATGAGCTTGAGGTACTCGTCGGTAAGCTCGACGCCGAACAGGGTCGGGTCATCGGTGTTCACCGTGACGTACATGCCGTGATCATAGAACGGCCGGATGGGATGCTCCTCGAGGGTGGTGGCGAACTTCCGGGTGAAGAGATTGCTCGTGGGACAGATCTCCAAGGGGATCTGGGTGTCCCGTAGGTGGTCCATGAGCGCCCGATCACGGATGGCCGCGATGCCGTGGCCGATGCGCGCGACGTTCAACAGCCGGACCGTATCCCATACGGATTCCGGCCCCATGTCCTCCCCCGCGTGAGCCACGAGCTTCAGACCGTGCTTCACCGCCTCGTCGAAGACGGGTTTGTATTCCTGCGCCGGGCCGGTCTGCTCCGCGCCGCCGAGGCCGAGACCCACGATGTGGTCGGTCATGTGATCGAGGGTCAAGTGGAAATTGCGCATGGCGTTCTCGAGGCCGAAACCCCGCGAGACGTCCACGATGTAGCGCACCTCCAGCCCGTCCTCGGCCAGACTGCGAGCCCCCGCGTCGAGCTTGTCCACCAGAGTGGCGAAGCTCAACCCGTTCTTGATGAGCTTTGTCGGGGCAAAAAAAATCTCCGCGCGGCGGATGTTGTTGCGACCGAGGTAGGAGCGGGCGTCCTCGATGAGATAATCGAGATCGTCTTCGTTGAGAAAACAGGCCTGGACGATGTTGATAAACAGATCGATGAACTCATCGAGACTGCGCACCTCGAACTTCTTCCGCAGCGCTTCCTTGCTGCGAATGCCGAAGTCCAGATTGTGCTTGCGGATCAGCGCCCAGATCGTATCGACACTGACCAGCCCCTCGATGTGCAGATGGATTTCCGTTTTCGGAAGAGATGCGATGAAGGAGCGCACCGCTGCGTGCTCGGTTTTTGTCATCTCCCGCCCTTCACATCATGATAAACGAAGCATCATGTTGCATATACATTAACAAATTTCTGATCCGGATGGAACCGTTCCACCCTCCCACCACAGCATATCACACCTATTTGTATTTCGTCCGGATAGCATGAAATCTGAAGTCAGCCCTCCGGGTGGCCGAAAGCGATCCACTTAGCGATTTCCTCGTCCGCGGGTGCCAGATCGTAGCCGCCGAGATCTTCCGGCCTCACCCAGGCGAGCTCTTCGTGGTCACCGAGAACGGGCGCGCTCGCGCCGATGTCCGTGCACCAGGCGATGAGCTCGAGACGGCCGTCCGGCCGCTCCTGCTCCACCGTCCCGAGCCGGCGCCTCGGGCGGGCCTCCACGGACAGTTCCTCCCGAAGCTCCCGGCTCAGGCAGTCGGTCTCGCTCTCGCCCGGCTCGATCTTTCCGCCGGGAAACTCCCACTTCCGCGGAAGCTCGCCCCCCTGCCGGCGCCGGCAGATGAGAAAACGCCCATCGCGTTCGATCACCGCCGCGGTGACGCGAAGATGTTTCACGTGAAACAGTGTAGGCCGATTTCGCGCCTGACAGGAAGCACTTTTTCCACTATACTCGGCCTCATCATGGGAGACGTCATCGCCTTCGCTAATCAGAAGGGCGGGGTCGGCAAGACCACCAGCGCCTGCAACCTCGGCGCCTATATCGCCGATGCCGGCCGCAGCGTCCTTCTCGTGGACTTCGACCCCCAGGGCAATCTCTCCAGCAGCGTCGACGTGTCGACCGACGGCACCGGCATATACGAGGTCATCAATGAAGAGGCCGACGCGGCGGATGCGGTGCGCCCCACCTCGGTGGAGAATCTCTCCATCATTCCGTCGAGCATCAACCTCACCGGCTCGAACATCGAGCTGGTGCAGGAGTCGTCCCGGGAGTACTTCCTCAAGCGTGCACTCGATCCGCTGCGCGAGCGCTACGATTACGTGTTCATTGATTCTCCGCCCTCCCTCGGGATACTCACGCTCAATACCCTCGTCGCCGCCGACGGGGTGATCATTCCGCTGCAGTGCGAGTACTTCGCACTCGAAGGACTTACGCAACTGCTGCAGAGCATCAAGCGGGTGCAGACCTCCTACAACTCGCGCCTCGATATTCGCGGCATTCTCTTCACCATGTACGACTCACGCACGCGCATCGCCCAGGACGTGGTACAGGAGGTGGTCGGCTATTTCGGGCGGAGGGTGTTTCAAACCATCATTCCCCGAAACGTGCGCCTCTCGGAGGCGCCGTCCCACGGGATTCCCATCAACCGTTATGACCCGGAGTGCGCCGGGGCACGGAGCTATGCCAAGCTCGCCAAAGAGGTGCTCGACCGTGGCTAAGCAACGACGGCTCGGAAAGGGAATCGACGCGCTCATTCAGGGTCACGAGATCGACGAGGGCACCAGGCGCGAATCGGTGGTGGAAGTCCCTCTCGGCCGGCTCCGGCCCAATCCGCAACAGCCCCGCAAGCAGTTCTCCGAGGATCAGCTGGCGGAGCTGGCCCAATCGGTGCGGGAAAAGGGCGTCATCCAGCCCATCCTTGCCGAGGAGGCCGATGACGGGAGCTATCTTATCGTCGCCGGGGAGCGGCGCTTCCGCGCGGCCGAACGAGCGGGGCTCGAGCAGGTGCCGGTTCTCCCACGGCGGTTCAGCAGGGAGGAGAAGCTCGAGATCGCCCTCATCGAGAATCTTCATCGTGAGGACCTAAACCCCATCGATGAGGCGGAGGCGTACCGCAGCCTTATGGAGTCCGCCTCGCTCACGCAGGAGGAGCTTGCACGCCGACTCGGGCTCAACCGCTCAACCGTGGCAAACGCGTTGCGGCTACTGCGTCTGCCGGAGGATATGAAAGCGGAGATTGCCGTCGGGACAATCAGCCCGGGGCACGCCCGGGCAGTGCTGTCGGTGGACCACGAGGAAGGCCGTCGGGAGCTTGCGCGGCGTATACGGGATGATGGCTTGTCGGTGCGGCAGGCCGAAGAGCTTGCGACGAGGCTCTCGGCGGGGAAAAGGTCCGCCGGGGACGGTTCCGCGGCGTCGGAGGCCGAGTCCTCACAAACCGATGCCGGGGAGAGCGGCGGTGCGGCCCCCGGCGGTTCGGGCGCTCGGGCGAAGAGCCCCGAGCTCCGGGCCCTCGAGGAGCGTTTGCTCCATTCCCTCGGCACAAAGGTGGTCCTTCGGGGCTCGGAGCGAAAAGGCCGGGTGGAAATCGAGTATTACTCCCTCGAGGATCTCGAGCGCATCGCCGAGCTCATTTGCGGCGATAGCGGCGAGGCGGAATAGCGGCATCCGGCCGCCGCGACACGAAGGGGTTTCCGGCAAGACTGAATCGCCACGGCTTGTCGGCCGCGCGGCTGATGCCGACGCGGCCGTCGGCGACAACATCGTACTCCACAGGCGCCTCGAAGCCGCGTCGCCCGCGGTCGCCCGGCTCATTGTCTGCCGCGACCTCGAGACGCCGCACGATCCGCAGCGGCCCCTCGAAGAGCGGCACCCCGTTGTCCCGGTCCGCGCGGATGTCGAGAGCTCGACAGAGCTTGGCCGGGCCGTTGGCGAGCGAGGCGCTGCGTACCCCGCGGTGTAGATCCGGGGGCGCGTCGCTCCGCGGGAAGCGGCGGCGCCACATACCCTCGAGCCCGAGAAGCGGTTGGGCTGCGCGGATGAGCACCGCGCCGCCGATGCCCGCGTCCTCGGTGACGGCGTTCACGCAATGATGCATTCCATATATCAGGTAAACGTAGGCGCGCCCGGGCGGCCCGAACATGACCCCGTTACGGGCGGTGGGCCCGCGGAAGGCGTGGGAGGCGGGATCATCGGGGAGATAGGCTTCGGTTTCCACGATCCGTGCCGCAGCGACCCGGTCGTTGATCTCGCGCACGATGAGCGTACCGAGCAACTCACCGGCGACGTCGATGGTGGGACGGTTGTAGAAATCGACCGGAAGCGTGTCGGCCCGGGTGATCACTGTGCGGCAGCACGCTCGTAGAGCGAACGCAGCCGCTCGGGCAGCGGTATAGGCTTGCCGGTGGTGAACTCCGCAAAGACAACGGTCTGTCCGAAGGAAGAGACAACCTGGTTGTTCAGGGAGATGCAGCCCTCGAGATGGGCCTTGAACCGACCCACCGCCCGGACCCATATGGCGCCCACCGGTCTGTCATGGAGCCGTACCGGGCGGTGGTAACGCACGTCGGTGCGTACGAGCACCGGCGCGTAGCCCGCGTCGGTCTGGCTCTTCAGGGGAAAATACGTGTCGAGCATCCGCAGCCGGAGATCCTCCAGCCAGCGGACGTAGACGATATTGCTTACGATTCCACCGAAGTCGATGTCGTAGGTCTTAACCTCGATGGGCATTTCCACGTACAGCGGTTTAGCAGCCATTTCATCCTACACTCTTGTGCTACAAAATACTGGTCGGATTATAATGAGAATCGGGAAAATATGAAATGGTCGGCGGAAAGCGGCCGATGTTTGTGAATGAGGAGGTGCCTGTGGCGGCCAACGGAGAGCCCGGAACGGGGCGAAAAACCCTCGTTCGAATCAACATCGCGCTTGCAGTCTTTGATCTACTCCTGCTTGCGGCATTGGTATATCTCTTCATATACCCCGGGGAGGCCCAGGAGCTTCTCCTGCCCGCCGACGAGCCCCCGGCGGAACGGGCGGCGGAACCATCGGCGGAGGAGCCCGCCGATGCCGAGCCGGAGGAAACCGCCGAGCCCGAGGAGCCGAGTGAACCGGAGGAGCCGGCGATCGATCCGGCGGCGCGAGAGCCGGTCTCGCAGTATCGGGTGAAGCGGGGCGACACCTTCTACGACATCGCCGGCATCTACTGGGAGAACGAGCACTTGTGGCCCGATCTCTACGCCCTCAATCGTGACAATTTCCGGGATCCGGACTTCATCCGGCCCGGGGAGCAAGTGGACATTTACCGCAGCCTTGCCGCCGACGGAGAGCTCTCCGCGGAGGACCGCGATGTGATCTCCCGGGCCCACGTGGAAGCCTACCGGGTTTACCGGAGCCTCGGTGAAGAAGACGCCGAGCGTGGCCGGCAGCGGGGCAGTCGCTATCACGTCGAGCGGGCACGCAACCGGATCAACAAAGCACACTGGCTGTTGTACTCCGGTCATCGATTCAACCCGGAGCTTGCGGAGGAGTACGCCGAGGAGATCGACGAGCGAGACCTGCGGGTGGTGCGCCGCTACCTCGAGCGCTTCGGTGGACCGGAAGATCCCTGAGCGACACCTGCGGGCGTGCAACAGGCTCATGGATACCCGCTCATAGACCCGGGCGCGCTCGATTGACAAAGAGCCCGCAACGCGACTATATTGACAGCCCGAGCAGGCAACAGGAGAGATGGCCGAGCGGACGAAGGCGGCGGTCTTGAAAACCGCAGAACCGTAAAGGTTCCGTGGGTTCGAATCCCACTCTCTCCGTGTCGATGTGAGGACAAGGAGAGGTGCGAGAGCGGCCGAATCGGGCTCCCTGCTAAGGAGTTGTACCCTTACGGGTACCGAGGGTTCGAATCCCTCCCTCTCCGGTTCACATGTGCCCATAGCTCAGCTGGATAGAGCGTTAGATTGCGGATCTAAAGGTCGGAGGTTCGAGTCCTCTTGGGCACACGCGCAGGAAGCCGCCGCATATGCGGCGGCTTTCATTGTGGCACGGAGAGATGGCCGAGCGGACGAAGGCGGCGGTCTCGAAAACCGCTGAGCCCCTCTGGGGCTCCGAGGGTTCGAATCCCTCTCTCTCCGTAGTGATTGTCGTGGTCTGGAGAGATGACCGAGTGGCCGAAGGTGCTCGCTTGGAAAGCGAGTGTGCCCTACCCGGGCACCGAGGGTTCGAATCCCTCTCTCTCCGCGTGGGCCCCTTCAGTGTGGATCGCCAGGCCCTGCGCAATCGGCTATCGCTGAACCCCGTCAGGCCCGGAAGGGAGCAGCGGTAGGCGACCGGTCGGTGTGCCGCAGTCGGCTTGGCGGGAGCTGAAGGGGCCTTTTCTCTTTCGTTGCGTGGTTGTATGGATTATGAGGTAACGGCCACACGCAAGCGGCCCCGGAATTTCGATCAACTCATTGGTCAGGAATTCGTCGTTTCCACGCTCAAGAGCGCGCTCGCGGCGGGGCACATCGCCCATGCCTACCTGTTCTCCGGGCCCCGCGGGGTGGGTAAGACATCCGCCGCGCGCATCCTCGCAAAGGCGCTGAACTGCCCCGACGGGCCGGAGGCCGACGGGTGCGACGAGTACGAGGGGAGCGAGGAAATCCGTCAGGGCACCGCTATCGACGTCATCGAGATCGACGGCGCCTCCAACACCTCGGTGAACGACGTGCGCGAGATCAAGGACGAGGTCCTCTTCGCGCCCAACCGCTTCCGTTACAAGATCTACATCATCGACGAAGTTCACATGCTCTCCAACAGCGCCTTCAACGCGCTTCTGAAGACCATCGAGGAGCCGCCCCCCTACATCGTGTTCATCTTCGCCACCACTGAGATCCAGAAGGTGCCGGCGACGATTCGCTCGCGGTGTCAGCAGTTCAGCTTCCGGCTCATCCCGGTGGAGCTGATCAAGGAGCAGCTTGCCGCCGCCTGCGAGGAGGCCGGGGTCAGCGCCGAGGAGGAGGCGCTGTTCTGGATCGCCAAGGAGGCACGGGGCTCCCTGCGCGACGCCTACACGCTCCTCGACCAGGTCGTCTCCTTCTCCGAAGGCCGGCTCACCTTCGACAAACTCACCGAAACCCTCGGGGTAGGCGGACTCGACAGGCTCTCGCGGATCGTCGACGCCTTCGTCTCGGAAAAGGCGGCGGCGGCCCTCGAGGAGACCACGGCGCTTCTCGACTCCGGCGTCTCGGTGGAACAGTTCGTCATGGAGCTCGCCGAGTACGTAAGGAATCTGCTCTTCGTGAAAAACGGTGTCACCCGCGAGGGCATCCTCGGCTATCCCGCCTCCCGCTATCCGAAGGAACAGGTGGAGGCGTTCACCGACACGCAGCTCGAGCGCGGTCTGGAGCTTCTGCTTCAGCTCTTCCGGGACGTGCGCTACTCGTTGAATCAGCGCTTCGAGGTGGAGCTGGCCGTCGCGCGGCTCTCCGCCCTCCGATCGTTCACCTCCCCTCGAGACCTCCTCGGGCGGGTGCGAGAGTTGCGGCGGGAAATCGCCTCCGCACCCCCGCCGCCCGCCGGAGCTGCCGGGCAGGGAGCGACGGAAAGCGCCACGGGTGCCGACGCCGGCGCGGGACCCGCAGCGAACACGCCCGCGGCGTCCGTGACGTCCGCCGGTCCCGCAGGCCCCGCCGCCGAGGCGCCGGAACTCTACGCGCCGCTCGATCCGGCGACCGCGGAGCGGATCGTCTCGGAGGTCCGTGATCATAAGCCGACCCTGGCCTCGAACCTCGAGAAGGCGCTGCGCTGGGAGATCGGCGGGGGCGGCATCCGAGTGGTTTTCAACAGCCGATATCCTGCAACGGCGATCGAGCAGGATCGGGACTATGTCCGGTCGGTATGCGAGGAGATCACCGACGAGGAGCTCTCGCTCGTCGTTGATATCGCCCGCGAGCCCGGACAGGGCGGCACGGAGGGCGAGGACCGCGGCGGTGAGGCCGCCCGGGACGAGCGCGTTGAGCTCGTCAAGCAGGTATTTCGTGGAGAGGTGGTGGAAGGACAATGAGCTCGATGAACCCTATGGATATTCTAAAGAATTTCCAAAATATCCAATCAAAGCTGGGCGAGGCTCAGCAGCGGCTGAAAGAGATTCGCGTCACCGGAACCTCCGGCGGCGACATGGTCCGCGTGGAGATGACCGGGGAGTTTCAGGTCACCTCGGTGAAGATCTCCCCGGAAGCGGTGGACCCCGACGATATCGAGATGCTGCAGGATCTCGTCCTCGCGGCGTTCACGAACGCAACGAGCAACGTGAAGGACCGCATTCGCGAGGAGATGTCTTCGTTTACCGGCGGCATGGACCTGCCACCGGGGCTGTTCGGGGGCTGACGTGTCGGTTCTCGACAGCCTCGTCGAGCAGCTATCCCGGCTTCCCGGCATCGGCAAGAAGAGCGCTCTGCGCATCGCCTACTACCTCCTGCAGGCGGACCCCGCCTTCAACGAGCGACTTGCCGGCGAGATCCGGGAGCTGCAGACTCGCATTCGTCGCTGCTCGATCTGCGGCACCTACACCGAGGACGATCCCTGCGACATCTGCAGCGACCCCTCTCGGGACCGCTCGACGATCTGCGTGGTCGAGCACCCGCAGGACGTCGCGGTGCTCGAGACTTCACGGGAATACAACGGGCTCTACCACGTCCTCGGCGGCGTGATCTCGCCGATCGACGGCGTAGGCCCGGAAGACCTCTCTATTGCCGGGCTCATAAAACGAGTGCATGAAGGCGAGGTAAGCGAGGTGATACTCGCCACCAATCCTACCGTGGAGGGCGATACCACGGCGCTCTATCTCGTGCGCATGCTCGAGGAGCGCGGCATCAAGACCTCACGCCTGGCCCTGGGGCTCCCCGTGGGGGGCGACATCGAGTACGCCGACCGCCTCACCATAGCCCGCTCCCTTCGCGGCAGAACGCCCCTCTCCTCGAGGGAGTGACTCGAAGGAGTGAGTCGAGCCGGGGCTCACATAACGCCGTAACCGGTCGATACACATAGACGAGAGGCTTAGAAAAAACACCATGCGCCTGCAAAGCGTCCGCCCCGACAGCCCCGACAGCCCCGCCGTTTCGATTCGGTTCGCGCTCCTGCTCGTGCTGGTGGCGGTGAGCCTCCTCTCACCGGCGGTAGTTGCCGCTCAAAGCGGGGAGGGCGACGGAACCCGTCCGGGCTCGTACTTCTCCTCCTTCGAGGCCGGTCGTCTCGAGGCGCAGCGCCGCGGACGGCCACTTCTGCTCTTGATAACCGCGCCCGGTTGGTGTGAGCCCTGTGACCGCTTCGAGGCGTCGGTGCTCACGGACACCGGTGTGGAGGATCTCCTGCGCGAGAGCTTCGTGGTCGTGCGGATCACCGACCGCGACCCCGAGCATGCCCGCTTCGACTTCCCGGGCTACCCGTCGGTTCTTGTCTTTCACCCCGCCGGCGGACGCATCGCGGCCATCCGCGCTCCGGCCTCGCCGCGGGCGTTCCGAGAAGCTCTCAGCCCCTATCGGCGTCCCGCGGATGAGCTCCTTGCCCTTGCGGAATCCACGGCTTCCGCCCGCTTGCGCTATGCAGGCGGCGCCTTTGTACATCGCGAGGGCGACCGTTGGGTGCACGAGGGCGACGGCGAGGGTGACGACTCCGGTGGCGCCGCCGCCGGCTCGGGCGAGCGTTTTCACCGTTATCGCGAGGACGAGCGCTACCTGTACCTCCGAAGCGAGAACGACGCCGAGGAGGGTGACGCCGCCGCGACGGGGGCCGACGAGGGTGACGCCGCATCCGCCGACGAAGTCTTTCTTGCCCTTCCCACCGACGGCGGCCAGGCGTTTCGCTGGAACGAGGAGCGGGAGCGCTGGGAGGGTGCCTTCGAAATCACCGAGGTGACCGGGATCACACCTCGTTGAGGCGGCCGAGCGCTTCCTCGACCCCGCGCTCGATGTCCTCGAGAGCCGCCTCCTCTTCCGGCGTGAAGGCGCCGAGCACGTGTGCCGACAGCGCCCCGTGGCGGGGGCGGCCGATGCCGATACGAAGGCGGGCGAAGTCGTTACCCGACAGGTGCTGCGCCACCGAGCGCAGGCCGTTGTGCCCCGCAAGCCCGCCGCCCCGACGCAGCACGACCCGCCCGAACGGCAGCTCCACGTCGTCGTGAGCGACGAGCACGTCTCTGCGCTCGATCCCGTGGTAGCGGGCGCAGGCGCCCACGCTCTCCCCGGAGCGATTCATAAAGGTGTCGGGGAGCAGGACGAGCAGTTTCCCGGCGGCGCCGCCATTCGAGGCCGGCGCGTCTCCGTGTCCGGCGCCTGCGCCGGCGGCGCCGCCTTGGAGGCGGATGAGCGCAAAGCGGCCGTTGAACTTACCGGCGAAGCGTCCGGCGTGTCGTTCGACGAGCCGCTCACCGAGGCGGCGGGCTACGTTGTGTCGCGTGCGCTCGTAACGCGTGCCGGGGTTTCCGAGGAATGCTGCAAGCTCGATCATCGTTGCCGTCCCTAATCCTTCTCGGCCGTAGCCGATGCTTTGCTCTCACTCGGCCATTGCACTATACTACGGACCAAACGCTCCGATTAGGGGGGTCCGATTAGGGGGTCTCGAAGGCCATGCGCCGGATCACCGTGAGCCTTGTGCTCGCTCTGCTGCTCGCTTGCTTCGTCCTTGTCCGGGATGCGGCGGCGGAGACCGTCGACACCTCGATTTCCGTGGTCACAATAAACGCGTGGTCCGGTCTCGAGGAGGGTGGGTTCTTCGCCCGCGGCCGGTTGGAGGAGCCTCCGGCGCGACGGTTTCGGTTGAAGCTGCTTGCCGAGGAGCTTGCCGCCCTCGACGCCGATGTCGTTACGGTGGGAGAAGCGAATCCCCTCGAGGAGGTCACAGCGCGCCTTTCTGAGGCGACCGGAGCCGGCGCGGTGTCCCACATGGCCGAAGGGGGCGTTCGCATCGGCGCGGTGGGACTTCCCACCAACCTCCGCCTCGGTGATCTCATCCTTGCCCCCGAAGAGACGCAGCCTACCCTGGTTCTACGGCGCACCATCTCCGGAGGGTACGTGGGGCGCAGTGTCTCTTTTCAGACCGGAGAGACGAATCAGGTTCTCGGTACGGTCCTCGAGCTCGACGGCAGGCGGGTGTATGTCTTTCACACCCGCTGGCACGAAAGCCCCTTCGCCGGACGGGAGAATCTCCTGCGTCTCGTCGAGGCGTACCGCGAGGGCACGCTGCCTGCGGAGGAGCTTGTAAAGCGGGTCGAGCGCGCGGTCGACGGAGCCGAACGGCGGCTTTCTGAGGCCCGGCGCACGGTGCTTGCGATAAACGAAGCCGCAGGCGACGCGCCGGTCATCCTCACCGGTAGCCTCAACGCCCGCCCGGACTCGGAGGAGATCGGCGTGCTCACCGAAGCGGGGTTCACCGACGCCTTCGCCCGTGCCGGTAGCGGTGCGGGCGCTACCTGGGATCCGAGCCGAAACGCCCACATCGCCGAGAACGACCTCGGCCCGTGGGACCGCGACGAAGCGGCTCGGCTCGACTACATCTTCGTCCGAGGTCCGCTGGAGGTACGCGAGGCGCGGGTGGTGCTTGATGAGCCGACCTACGGCGTATACCCTTCGGCTCGATTCGGCGTCCTCACCCGCATCATGCTGAAAGGAGACGATACCGGCGGATGAGCGTGCGGCTGTTCACATCGGAAAGCACCAACCCGTGGTTCAATCTGGCCACCGAGGACTGGATCTTCCGCGATATGGATCCCTCCTATCGGATTCTGTTCCTGTGGCGGAACGCGGAGACCGTAGTGATCGGCCGTCACCAGAATCCGTGGAAGGAGTGCAACCTCGCTCAGATGGAGCAGGACGGTGTCTACCTCGCCCGGCGGCAGTCCGGTGGCGGCGCGGTGTACCATGATCTCGGAAACACCAACTTCACCTTCATGACGAGTATCGACCGGTACGACCAGGAGGAGAACTTTCGCATCATCATCGATGGCCTCGCCTCCTTCGGCATCACCGCCGAGCGCTCCGGTCGAAACGATCTGCTCGTCGACGGACGAAAGGTATCGGGCAGCGCGTTCAAGCGCACGAAAGACCGTGCGTTCCACCACGGGACGCTGCTCATAAACGCCGATCTCGGCCGCCTCGTGGACTACCTGAGCCCCGCGAAGAAGAAGCTCGTCTCCAAGGGGATCGACTCGGTACGATCCCGGGTTGTAAATCTTACGGAGTTCAATCCGGGGATCAACCACGAGGAGCTCACCGCGGCTATCTTTCGCGCATTTCTCGAGTACTACGGCGAGCAGGCGGAGGTGGAGCATCTCACCCGGGAGGACCTGGCGAAGATCCCCTCGCTTTCCGCGCATTACGAGGAGCTAAAGGACTGGAACTGGCGTTTCGGCCGCTCGCCCGAGTTCACTCACCGCCTCAGCGATCGCTTCGATTGGGGCGAGATGGAAATCCACCTCAACGCCCGGCGCGGGCGTATCTCGGAGGTACAGGTGTTCTCCGACACCCATTACCCGGAACTGGTGGAATATCTCGAGGAGCACTTGCAGGGGCTGAAGTACGCCAAGGACGACATACGGCACTTCGTCGAGACCATGCGGAGCGACCTGCCCGAGCTTTCCGACCCCGTGGAGGAGCTCGGCGCGTGGCTCGTCGATCAGATATAGCGACCAACCAATTCATCAACAAGGGGGAGATATGAGTGTACACATCGGCGCCAAAGAGGGAGACATTGCGGAGACGGTGCTGCTACCGGGAGACCCGTTGCGAGCCAAGTTTGCCGCGGAGACCTTTCTGACCGATCCGGTCTGTTACTCCGAGGTACGCGGCATGTACGGCTACACCGGCACCTACCACGGCAAACGCGTCTCGATACAGGGGACGGGGATGGGTATCCCCTCCGCCCTGATCTACGTGCATGAGCTCATCACCGCATACGGTGCGCAGAATCTGATCCGCATCGGATCGGCCGGCTCGATCCGGCCGGACCTTGCCGTGCGGGACCTGGTGTTCGCCATGGCCGCCTCCACCGATTCGGCGGTGAACCTGCGCCGGTTCGGCGGTACGAGCTACGCACCGACGGCTGACTTCGTGCTCTTCGAAGCGGCGGTCGAGGCCGCCCGGGCGAGGGGCCTCGCCTTTCAGGCGGGAAACGTGCTTTCCACCGACGAGTTCTACCACGACGATCCCGAGTACTGGAAGATCTGGGCCGACTACGGCGTGAAGGCCCTGGAGATGGAGACCGCCGCGCTCTACACCACCGCGGCCAAGTTCGGACGCCGGGCATTGACCATCCTTACCATAAGCGACAGCCTGGTCACCGGCGAGGAGCTCTCGGCAAAGGAGCGGGAAACCTCATTTCGCGAGATGATCGAGATCGCTCTCGACGTGGCGTGACGCCGCCCACCGCGGGCCGGAGCCGGGGGCGCTCTGATCGATAAGGAGCAAGACGTATGCAATACCGTAGACTCGGTCGTGCGGGAGTGCAGGTGAGCGCGCTCTCCTTCGGCTCCTGGGTGACCTTTTCCAACCAGCTGCAGGTCGACAATGCGAAGGCCTGTATGTATGCCGCCTACGATGCAGGAGTAAACTTCTTCGACAACGCCGAGGCCTATGCGCGTGGCCGTTCGGAGGAGATCATGGGCAGAGTGCTGGCCGACTCGGGCTGGCGCCGGGATTCCTTTCTGGTATCGAGCAAAGTGTTTTTCGGAAGCACCGAGGAGCGAAAGCCGAACCAGACGGGCTTGAGTCGAAAGCACGTCATAGAGGCCTGTCACCAGGCCATGGAGCGATTGCAGGTCGACTACCTGGATCTGTACTTCTGTCATCGTCCCGATGAGAACACCCCCATCGAGGAAACCGTGCGCGCCATGAGCGACCTCATCACCCAGGGTAAGGTGCTCTACTGGGGCACCTCCGAGTGGTCGGCGCAGCAGATCATGGAAGCCTATGCGGTGGCCCGGCAATACAACTTGATCCCTCCTACCATGGAGCAACCTGAGTACAACATGTTCCACCGCCGGCGGGTGGAGGAGGAATACCGCAGGCTCTACACTCAGATCGGTTTGGGCACCACGATCTGGTCGCCGCTGTACTCGGGGCTTCTCACCGGTAAGTACACCGAGGGAGTGCCGGAAGGCTCACGCCTCGACCTACCCGGTTACGAATGGCTTCGCGAGAGGCTGCTTTCCGAGGAGCGGAAGGCGCTGCTCGAGGCGGTACCGAAGCTCGGTGCCGTCGCGAAGGACCTCGGCGCCTCGATGGCGCAACTCGCTCTGGCGTGGACGATCAAGAATCCGAACGTGAGTACCGCCATAACCGGCGCCTCCCGCCCCGCGCAGGTGGAGGAGAACATGAAGGCCGTGGAGGTGCTCGAGAAGCTCGACGAGTCGGTGATGGAGCGGATTGAGGAGATTCTCTCCCCACTCCCCGAGGGCTAAGTGAAGTATCAACAAGCCTGTCTTTTGATACTTCAGAATCGGTACAAAAATCGCTGTTCCTCCGTCCCAACACCATGTACACTGACAAATGTCAGCTTAAGAGGAGGCCGCTTATGGAAACCGTACGCGAAATTCTCGAGCACAAAGGCTTTGAAGTGAGGACGATCGCCGCGGAAGCCACGGTACACGATGCCCTCGAGGAGATGTCTAAGCACAATGTCGGCGCGCTGCTCGTGACCGATACCAAAGGTACGGTGCTCGGTATCTTCTCCGAACGAGACTTTGCTCGACACGTGATCGCCCGCGGCGACGATCTCCGTACAATCCCTGTGCGTGACGTCATGACCCGGGAGGTGCGCGCTATTGCACCTGAGCGAACGGTGGAGGAATGCATGGCGGTGATGACGGAGAACCGCATCCGCCATTTGCCTGTTTACGACGGCGAGGAACTGATCGGCATCATATCCATCGGCGACGTGGTCAAGGCGGTGATTCACGAGAAGGACTTCGTGATCGATCAGCTCGAGCATTATATCGCCGGCAGTCTGTAAACGGTAGCTTAGAAACGGCGGCGGAATGCAACAGTCTCTCGCCGGAATCACTCGGCGAACCGTACGCCGGCGGGTTGACCCTCGAGTGAGAATGACATAACGTTCACAGCCTGAACATTACGCCGCTGCAGCCGGGGAGCGTCTGTTTCGGCGACCTCCCGTGTTCGGGCGGACGGCGCTACGGTCTCGCCACATCCCCTACGCAGAGGGATAAAGTGTGCCCATGCCGGTGCCATGCCGGTGGGCGTCTCGGCTCGCGGCCTGATTCATTCTGCAGCGGTACCGCCACCGGTTTCGGTGGCCGGGCAAGTTCTTCACTCTTTCCACAAAGCCCAATGACTCCCACCGAAAAAGAGCTCGAAGTGCTCGAACAGATCTATCGCAGAAACGATGTGCGTCAACGTGACCTTGCGCGGGTGATCGGGATGTCGCTCGGAATGACCAACGCCATCCTGAAGCGCCTATCGCAGAAGGGGCTTCTCACGGTCCGAAAGGTCAACAACCGTAACATCGTCTATGCGGTCTCTCCCGTCGGTGTCGACGCGATTGCCCGAAAGAGCTACCGCTACCTCAAACGCACCATTCGTCACGTGATCAACTATAAAGAGGCGATCGAGGAGGTCATAGGCGGAGCGGCCGAAAGTGGCTACACCGAGGTGGCGCTTATCGGGCGCAGCGACCTTGATTTCATCGTCGAGCATCTATGCAACAAATATGAGCTCTCCTATCGACGCGTGCGTCGGCGAGACGAGCTCCCCGAGGAGCCGGCGGTGTTTCGGCTATTCTCGGAGAACGAAAACGGCCAGGAACAGGAAACGCCCACGTCGGATTCGGCGGCGTTTTCCTTCGATAAGGGCTACGCGAGCCTCGGTAGAATTCTGATTACCGGGTGAGAGGAAATAGACCATCGCGAGGCGTCAGGGCAACCCGTGAAAGGAAAAATGACCCTATTCTTTATCTTTACAATGACTTAGGGCTAATGGCTGCAACAAGCTTCTGTATACTACAGGGGTGGTCCTCCACGGCCCGGCGCGGTAGAATACCCCCACAGGAGTACCACAGTTGAGCAAACGCACAGATACACAGACATCGACTATAGACTATCGCATCCGGGATATCGCCCTCGCTGAGTGGGGGCGCAAGGAGATGGACATCGCCGAAAAGGAGATGCCGGGTCTCGTCTCGACGCGAGAGAAGTACGGCCCCGAGAAGCCCCTCGCCGGCGTGCGGATTACCGGCAGCCTTCACATGACCATCCAGACCGCCGTGCTCATCGAGACCCTCGTTGCGCTTGGTGCCGAGGTGCGGTGGTCTAGCTGCAATATCTTCTCCACCCAGGACCACGCGGCCGCTGCGGTGGTCGTCGGGCGGCCCGAGGCCGGCGGCAGCACCGATGCGCCCGCCGGCGTGCCGGTGTTCGCCTGGAAGGGCGAGAAGCCGGAGGAGTACTGGGAGTTGCTCTATCACGCGCTCTCCTTCGACGACGGCGCGGGGGCAACCGCCGGGCCGACAAGCTCCGCGGGGACAAGCGGCACGGGGGAAGGAGGCGGCGGTAACCGCGGCACGAAGGGGCCGAACCTCATCGTCGACGACGGCGGAGACGCCACCCTCATGATGCACCTCGGCTATCAGGCCGAGGAGGATCCCTCGATCCTGGATCGCGAGGGGGAATCAGCCGATGAGCGGGCGCTCCTTGCCACCTTGCGCCGGATTCATGAGGAGAATCCCCGCCGCTGGCGTGATGCGGTTGCCGAGTGGCATGGGGTAAGCGAGGAGACCACCACCGGGGTACACCGGCTCTACAAGATGGCTAAAGAGGGCACCCTTCTCGTGCCGGCAATAAACGTCAACGACTCGGTGACCAAGAGTAAGTTCGACAATCTCTACGGCTGCCGGGAGAGTTTGGTAGACGGGATAAAGCGCGCAACCGACGTGATGATCGCCGGCAAAGTCGCCGTGGTCTGCGGCTACGGCGATGTGGGAAAGGGCTCGGCAGAGAGCCTACGCGGTCTTGGTGCCCGGGTCATCGTGACCGAAGTGGATCCGATCTGTGCCCTTCAGGCGGCCATGGCAGGCTATGAGGTGACCACGGTGGAGGACACTCTCGGCGAGGCGGACATCTACGTCACTGCCACCGGCAACACCGACGTAATCACTGTCGAGCACATGGAGCGCATGAAGGACCAGGCGATCGTGTGCAACATCGGACACTTCGACAACGAGATCCAGGTCGACGAGCTCATGAATTACCCGGGTATCGAGCGGGTGAACATCAAGCCGCAGGTGGACCGCTTCGACTTCCCCGACGGCCACGGGATCTTTCTGCTCTCCGAGGGGCGTCTGGTGAACCTCGGAAACGCCACCGGCCACCCGAGCTTCGTCATGTCGAACAGCTTCACTAACCAGGTGCTCGCCCAGATGGATCTGTGGGAGAATCGCGATCGCTACAAGCGCGACGTCTACGTGCTGCCGAAGGCCCTCGACGAGGAGGTGGCCCGGCTGCACCTTTCGAAGATCGGGGTAAAACTCACCCCGCTGCGGCCCGAGCAGAGCGAGTATCTGGGCGTATCGCCGGAGGGGCCGTACAAATCGGAGCATTATCGCTACTAAGCGATACGAAATAGCAAAAACGTTGAAGCAGCAGGGCCGTACGCCCCGTAACCCCCGATGTAGGGACGTTTCCGACATCGAGGAGGGATGCAATGATCGGGGTGAATCGTTCGGCCGATGGGACGCAAAGCTGCTGTGAAAGGGTGCGGGAGGATTCGGCGCTCGCGGCCGTTGTCGAGCAAACGGAGCCGTTCTTTCGGAACGTCATGGAGGTCTATATCGATCTCCTCTGCCGGGGCGAGCGCGAGGCCTCTCGCGTGCTGTTCGCCTCGCTCGTGCGCTTCACCGGCGCGGTCTGCGGGATGAAGCGGTGCGCGGCAAGCGGCCGATCAGCGGCCTTATCCACCGCCGCGGCGAAACGGCATCTCATGCGGTGCCTGTTTGCGCTGTGGACCCTGAAGCAGCGCGGAACGCTTGAGCCGCAGGAGCTCTTCGAGCAGGGTCTAAGGCTCCTCCGGGACCTGCGGGCACAACAGGATACGGCGCTCGCACCGTCATGGTGCGCGACCGGAAAGGAGAACACGCAGTGGATGAACGCAACTACCTCTTCACCTCCGAGTCGGTAAGCGAGGGACATCCGGACAAGCTATGCGATCAGATTTCGGACGCGGTGCTCGATGCCTGCCTGACCGATGACCCGGAATCGCGGGTGGCCTGTGAGGTGTTTACGACCACCGGCATGGTTCTCGTCGGCGGGGAGATCACCACCGAGACCTACGTGGATATTCAGGAAGTGGCTCGCGGGGTGGCCAAGCGCATCGGTTATGACCGGGCGGAGTACGGTCTCGACTACGAGAGCATGAGCGTGCTCAACGCCATTCATGAGCAGAGCCCGGACATCTCGGTCGGCGTTTCGGGTCAGGGCGTGGTCAAGGGTGAGCTCGGTGCCGGAGACCAGGGGATGATGTTCGGCTTTGCCTGCAACGAGACCCCGGAGCTGATGCCGGCACCCATCATGTACGCTCATCAGCTGCTCATGCGTGCGGCGGAAGCGCGTAAGGGCGGGGACCTGACTTGGATGCGCCCCGACGGCAAGAGCCAGGTCACCGTGGAATACGAGGGCTACACGCCCAAGCGTATTCACACTGTGGTGCTCAGCCAGCAGCACGACGACGCGGTAGGCTATGACGACCTGCGGGAGCAGCTCATCAACCGGGTCATCCGCCGGGTGCTCGAGCCCACGGGCCTGCTCGACGAGAACACCCAGTATTTCATCAATCCCACCGGCCGGTTCGTGATCGGCGGTCCCCACGGGGACTCCGGCCTCACCGGACGGAAGATCATCGTCGATACCTACGGCGGCATGGGGCGTCACGGCGGTGGGGCGTTCAGCGGCAAGGACCCGAGCAAAGTGGACCGCTCGGCCACCTACATGGCCCGCTACGTGGCAAAGAACATCGTCGCCGCGGGGCTTGCCGACCGCTGCGAGCTCGAGCTTGCCTACGCGATCGGGGTGCCCTTCCCCGTTTCGGTTATGGTGGAGACCTTCGGTACGGCGACGGTGCCCGAAGCTCGGATCGAAGACGCGGTGCGGGAGGTGTTCGACCTCTCCCCGGCCGGCATCATCCGACAGCTCGACCTGCGGAGGCCCATATATCGGCAAACCTCGGCCTATGGTCACTTCGGCAGGGACCAGTTCAGCTGGGAGCAGGCCGACCGCATCGAAGATCTCAAAACCGCGGTCAAGGCATAACCCCGGCATACGCGGCGGCCGGCGCGCCTGTGGGTACGGGCGGCCGCCCTGCGTGACCCGCGCCGGAGGGATCCTGTCCACCGTTTGTCCCGGCCCTATGAGCGAGGTTTCCACGGTTTTTCCACAATGAAGTACCAAGAACAATCACAGGCCGCGAAGCGGCAGGTATCGATCGTCGTCCCTGCATTCAACGAGGCGGAGAACCTCGCCATGCTTCACCGGGAAATCCGAGATGTGTGTGACCGCGAGGACTACGAGTGGGAGCTCATCATCGTCGACGACGGCTCCCGGGACCACACTGCCGCGGTGGTGCGGGACTTGCCCGGGGTGGTGTACATCCGCTTTCGGCGGAACTTCGGCCAGACTCCGGCCCTCGATGCGGGCATCAAGCAGGCGCGCTACCCCTACGTCGTGACCATGGACGGTGACGGGCAGAACGACCCGGCGGACATTCCCCGGCTCCTCGAGCAGCTCGACGGCCGCGGTCTCGACGTGGTTTCGGGTTGGCGCCGCAAGCGCCGGGATCCCCTTGGAAAGCGCATCGCCTCGCGGGCGGCGCACGCCCTGCGGCGGATGCTCATCTCAGACGGCATCCATGACTCCGGCTGTACCCTCAAGGCCTACCGCGCGGAGTGCTTCCGCGGCATACATCTGTACGGAGAGATGCACCGGTTCATACCGGCGGTGCTCAAGATCAAAGGGTTCTCGATCGGCGAGATCGAGGTGAACCACCGCCCTCGCCGCGCCGGTCGTACCAACTACAGTTGGAAACGCGGGGTGAAGGGTGGGATCGACATGATCTCTGTATGGTTCTGGAACAAGTACGCCGTGCGGCCGCTTCACCTCCTCGGGGGGCTCGGTGTCCTCTCATTCCTCCTCGGCCTCGTGGTGAGCGCCGTGGGGATCTACCTCTACATCATCGGCGACCCAACCTTTAAGAACGTGCTCCCCGTGCTTGCGGTGTTCCTGTTCTTGACCGCCGTGCAGCTCTTCGTTTTCGGGCTGATTGCCGACATGCTCGCCAAGCAGTACTTTGCCACCTCCGGGGACCGCTCCTACGCCGTGGCGGAGGTGAGGCATATCGAAAAGGGCGCCGCGGCGGGGTCGGGAACCGCATCTGCGCAAAGACCGACGTCACACGGCGCGGGCGAAGGCGAGCCGCCCCGCCACGGATCGTGAATTCCGGGAGCGCCATACCGTGGAACTACGTTAACAACATGGAGAAGCACCTATCGTGAGCACCAACACCCCGCCGAACAACAGCGGCGCGGGAGATTATGCCGCGTATCTGCAGGCGGCGCTGCGGGCGGCTCTGCCCGCCTCGGATGCCGTTCTTCGCATCTACGGAGAGGAGAACTGGGACATCGAGCAAAAGGCCGATGACTCGCCCCTGACCCGCGCCGATCGCGAGGCCCACGAGGTCATCGCCGGCGTTCTCGAAGCCGAGACCCCGGAGGTCCCGATCCTGAGCGAGGAGGGGGCTCACCACCCCTTCGAGACCCGGCGTACCTGGCACCGACTGTGGGTGGTGGATCCTCTCGACGGCACCAAGGAGTTCTTGAGCCGGAACGGCGAGTTCACGGTGAACGTGGCCTTAGTCGAAGACGGAGAGCCGGTGCTGGGGGTCGTGACCGTGCCGGCGCTTGATACCTACTACGTGGCCTTCCGCGGTGGAGGTGCCTATCGGGCCTCCCGGGCCGACCTCGAGGCGGTGCTCGACGCCGCCGCCGCGGACGCCGGCACGGACACCGCCGGGGACGCCGCCGCCACCGGAGACACCGCCGCCGGGAAGGCCGCCGCCGCCACAAGCTCCCCCGCCCCGGCACGGGTGCTCTCAGAGCGGGCGCTGCGACTCTCCGCAACGCAAGCCGCCGCCCCCGCCGGCGCCGAGCGCGGCCCGGAAGGTCCGGGCGGCGGCCGGGGAAGCCGGCAGGCCCCCGTGCGCGTGGTTGCAAGCCGCTCGCACCTCAACGCGGAGACCGAGGAGTTCATCGAGGAGCTGCGCCGGCGCTTCGGCGAGGTAGCGCTGGTGCAGGCGGGAAGCGCGGTGAAGCTCTGCCGTGTGGCCGAGGGAGAGGCCGACTACTACCCTCGCCTTGCCCCCACCATGGAGTGGGACACCGCAGCCGGGGACGCGGTCGTGCGTGAGGCCGGCGGGCGGGTGCTCAGGGTCCCGGAGGGCGACCGCGCCGCCGCCGCGGCGGGCCGCGCGGCCGATGGGAACGCCCCAGGGCGGGCGACGGCCGGCAACGCCCCCACCGAGACCCCCCTCCGGTACAACAAGGAAGACCTACACAACCCGTACTTTGTTGCGGTGGGACGAGGATATACGCTATGAGCAACTATCACATGAACCACCTGCGGCAGCTCGAGTCTGAGGCCATCTACGTCATCCGCGAGGTCGCCGCGCAGTGTGAGCGACCGGTGCTGCTGTTCTCCGGCGGCAAGGACTCCATCACGGTGGCCTACCTCGCGCGGAAGGCCTTCTGGCCGGGAAAGATCCCCTTTCCCATCATGCACATCGACACCGGGCACAACTTCCCCGAGACCCTGGATTTCCGCGACCGCTTTCTCGGCTCCCTCGGGGCGAAGCTCATCGTGCGCACGGTGCAGGAGTCCATCGACAAAGGCCGCGTGCAGGAGGAGACCGGACCCAACGCCAGCCGAAACAGCCTCCAGACGGTCACCCTCCTCGATGCGCTCAATGAGTTCCAGTTCGACTGCGCCATCGGCGGGGCCCGCCGCGACGAGGAGAAGGCGCGGGCGAAGGAGCGGTTTTTCAGCTTCCGCAACGAGTTCGGCCAGTGGGACCCCAAGAACCAACGTCCGGAGCTGTGGTACTTGTTCAACGCCCGGAAGAAGCGCGGCGAGCACTTCCGCGCCTTTCCCATCTCCAACTGGACCGAGCTCGACGTGTGGCAGTACATCCTCCTCGAGGAGATCGAGATTCCGAGCCTCTATCTCTCCCACGAGCGGGAGGTCGTCCAGCGGGACGGCGTGCTGCTGGCCAAATCGCCCTATCTCAGTCTCCTCAGCGGCGAGAAGTGGGAGACCCGGCGGGTACGCTTTCGCACCATCGGCGACATGACCTGTACCGGCGCGGTGGAATCGCCCGCGGACGACGTAGACGACATCGTGCAGGAGATCGCCGCCACCCGCACCACCGAGCGCGGCGGCCGCGCCGACGATAGGCGCAGCGAGGCGGCCATGGAAGACCGCAAGCGGCAGGGGTACTTCTAAAGCGATCACGGGCCGGCTGCAGACGCGGCAGTCCTACCGGGTCGGGGCACCCGGGGGAGCCGCCCGGTTGAGAGACAATGAGATTGACTGACCACGAGCGGGCGAAGTTCCGCACCATCGCGGAGATTCAGCGCACGCTCGGCGATCAGAAGCTCGAGCTGGGCGATAAGGCGCTTTCAGGCTCGTTTCCGCTGAGCGAAACCGGGCTCCGGTCGCTCGATGAGGAACGCGTGGCCCGGCTGGATCAGTTTATCTACCGCTTTACGAAGCTGCAGGATTCCATGGCGCGGCGGCACAATCTCGCGCATGACTATCCCGAAAACACCGCGCGGACGGTAGCGACACTGAATGAGCTCTACCGGGCGTGGCGGGATCTTGCAGAAATGTATCGCGCGGCGCGGGCGGCGTACGAACGCGCCACACACGAGCAGCAACAAGAGGCTGACACATGAGCACATTGGATAATGTAAGCGAGCTCACCCAGCAGTACCTCGACCGCGAGCTCCTGCGGTTTACCACCGCCGGGAGCGTGGACGACGGCAAGAGCACCCTCATCGGGCGGATGCTCTACGACTCCAAGGCCATCTTCCAGGACCAGATGGAGCAACTGGAGACCACCAGTCAGCTGCGCGGCGAGGAGGAGGTGAACTTGGCGCTTCTCACCGACGGCCTCAGGGCCGAGCGGGAGCAGGGGATCACCATCGACGTGGCCTACCGCTATTTCTCAACGCCCAAGCGCAAGTTCATCATCGCCGACACGCCGGGGCACGTGCAGTACACCCGCAACATGGTGACCGGTGCCTCCACCGCGGACCTCGCGGTGATCCTCATCGACGCGCGAAACGGCGTTATCACCCAGTCCAAGCGCCACGGATTCATCGCCTCGCTCTTAGGCATTCCCCACGTGCTCGTGTGCGTGAACAAGATGGATCTTGTGGACTATTCCAAGGAGGTCTACGACCGAATCGTCGCCGACTACACCGCCTTCAGCGAGAAGCTCGACGTCCACGACATCACCTTCGTTCCGATCTCGGCGCTGCGCGGCGACAACGTGGTCCACAAGAGCGAGAACACCCCCTGGTACGACGGAGCCACGGTGATGCATCACCTCGAAACGGTGACCATCGCCGCCGACCGCAACCTGGTGGACTTCCGCTTCCCCGTGCAGTACGTGGTGCGCCCGCACCAGGACTACCGCGGCTTTGCCGGCATGGTCGTCTCGGGCACCGTCAAGAAGGGCGAGGAGATCGTGGCCCTGCCCTCGGGCATGCGCTCCGTGGTAAAGGAGATCACCACCTATGACGGCGAGCTCGAGGAGGCCTTCGAATCTCAGTCGGTGGTACTTCAGCTGGAGGACGAGATCGACGTGAGCCGCGGCGAGATGATCTGCCGCCGCCACAACGTCCCCCACGTGACCCAGCGCATCGAGGCGACCGTCTCCTGGATGGACGAGAAGAACCCGCTGTCGCTCACCGGGCACTACCTGCTTCAGCACACCACCCGCGTGGTCAAAGCCTACGTCTCGGAGCTCCTCTATGAGATCGACGTGAACACCATGCACCGCACCCCCGCCGACACCCTCGAGCTCAACCAGATCGGCCGCGTGGAGATCAAGACCGCAGAGCCGCTCTTCGTCGACAGCTACAAGAACAACCGCGCCACCGGGAGCTTCATCCTCATCGACCCCGTGACCAACCTCACCGTGGCCGCCGGAATGATCCGCACCGACACCCACGATGCGGACGAGTACATCGAGAATATGGCCCGCCAGCACCGCGCCGAGGCCCGGGCCGCCTCAGCCGGCGAGGAGCCCGGCGCCGCACCCGCCGCCCGCCCCGCCCCGGTAAGCGAGCACATCACCTACGAGACCGGCGAGATCACCCTCGCCGAGCGAGAGGCACGAAACGGCCACAAGGCGGCGGTGGTGTGGTTCACCGGCCTCTCGGGCTCGGGCAAGTCGACCATCTCCCGCGCGCTCGAGAAGAAACTCTTCGACTCCGGCATGCACGTCACCCGCCTCGACGGGGACAACGTGCGCCACGGACTCTCGAGCGACCTCGGCTTCTCCATCGAGGACCGCCGCGAAAACATCCGCCGGGTGGCCGAGGCCGCCAAGCTCCTCTTCGAGTCGGGACAGATCGTCATCTGCAGCTTCATCTCGCCCTTCGCCGAGGACCGCGCCTTCGCCCGCAGCCTCCTGCCCGAGGGGCGGTTCGTCGAGGTCTACACCACGGCCGACCTCGATACCCTCAAAGCCCGCGACCCGAAGGGCCTCTACGAAAAGGCCGAGCGCGGGGAGATCCCCCACTTCACCGGCGTGACCTCACCCTACGAGGCCCCCGCCGAGGCCGAGGTGGTGGTGGACACCGCCACAGTCGGGCCCGAAGAGGGCCTCGAGCGCGTACTCGAGGCCGTACGCGGGATCGCCGAAGGCGTTGATTGAAGCAACAGCTTCAAAAACGCAGTAGGAGGTAGTAGATTAGCCTTTAGGGAGGACGGCACATGCCGCTGACCACCGAAGACCTCGAACAGGTTCTCGACTACCTCAAAGCCCACCCCGGGGAGTGGATTCCCACCCACGTGTTCGACCTCGCCGGCCGCATATCCAACGTCGAGGCGGAGCTCAAGCTGCAGCGAGAGACCATGGTCGACCGCTTCGACGCCATGGACCGGCGCTTCGAAGCGCTTCAGAAGCAGATGGACGAGCGTTTTACCGCGCTCCAGAAACAGACCGATGAGCGCTTCGAGGCCGTCGACCGACGTTTCGAGTCCATGCAAAAGCAGATGGACGAACGTTTCGAGGCCGTCGACCGACGTTTTGAGTCCATGGATAAGCGCTTCGATGAGCAGAGCCGCCACATGAACAGATGGATGACCGCGATGACCATCGTCCTCGCCCTCGTCGGGGTGGCAATGACGGTGACCAATGTGATCGGGTAGCCGCCGCGAACCTCCTCGGGGCCGGCTTGCCCGGCCG
>JBKHEN010000023.1:0-25730 GCA_046540795.1 Spirochaetaceae bacterium
CCGCGGATAAGTGTTTGACGTAGTACCGAGGCGGGTCTACGATCAAGGTCTGGCCCCGCAAGAGCCGAGGCCGAGGAGGAGCGTGATGAAACCTGCCTACGTGATCGGTACCTGTGATACGAAGTATCGGGAGCTGTCCTACGTGGCGGAGCGCCTGCATGAAATGGGGGTCCCCACGGTGCTCGTGGACGTGGGGTCGACCGCCCATGGCCACCCGGTCGACGTGACCAACGAGGAGGTAGCCGCCTATCATCCCCGGGGTGAGCGGATCGTCGGTGTAGTGGATGATCGCGGTGAGGCGGTGCGGCTGATGAGCGAAGCGCTCTCGGCCTTTCTGCCGCAGCGTACGGACCTCGGTGGGGTAATCGGGTTGGGCGGCTCCGGCGGTACCGCGCTCGTCGCTGCGGCGATGCGGAGGCTTCCGATCGGGGTGCCGAAGGTCATGGTCTCTACAGTGGCGTCCGGGGACGTAGCACCCTACGTGGGCCCGAACGACATCGCCATGGTCTATTCGGTGACCGACGTGGCCGGCATCAACCGAATTTCCCGCACCGTCCTCGGCAACGCCGCGCATGCCGTGGCCGGCATGATTATGGGTGAGATACCGCCGGTGGAGGCGGAGAAGCCGGCGGTGGGCATGACGATGTTCGGCGTCACCACGCCGGCGGTAACGGCGGTACGTGAGCAGCTCGAGGAGGAATACGACGTCCTCGTATTCCACGCTACCGGCACCGGAGGGCAGTCGATGGAGAAGCTTGCCGACTCAGGTATGCTTGCGGGAATCATCGATGTCACGACGACCGAGGTGTGTGACCTGTTTATGGGCGGCGTAATGAGCGCCGGTGAGGACCGCTTCGGCGCGGTCATTCGCACCGGCCTTCCGTATATCGGTTCGACCGGTGCCCTCGATATGGTCAACTTCGGAGCGAAAGACACGGTGCCCGAGAAGTACCGGGATCGGAACCTCTACGTACACAACCCGCAGGTGACCCTAATGCGTACCACCCCGGAGGAGAACCGGCGTATGGGGGAGTGGATTGCCGGCAGGCTGAACCAGGCGCCGGGGCCCGTGCGGTTCTTGATCCCGGAGAAGGGAGTCTCCCTCATAGACGCGCCGGGTCAACCCTTTTACGATCCGGAAGCGGATGCGGAATTGTTCGCTGCGATCGAGCGAGTGTTCGAGCAGACCGGACAGCGGAAGTTGATCAAGCTCCCGTACAACGTCAACGACCCGGAGTTCGCCGCGGCGCTGGTTGCGAACTTTCGCGAGCTTTTGCAAAGCGGTTGAGTCCGTAACGGCGACGCGGTATAGGCTGAAAAAACACAGAGCGGAAAGGAGCTTATGACGGAATGAAAACGTGGAACAGAAGCGAGCTGGTCGCCGGGTTTCGTGACAAGGTCAAGCGCCGGGAGCCCATCATCGGCGGAGGCGCCGGGACCGGCCTCTCGGCGAAGTGGGAGGAAGCCGGCGGGATCGATTTGATCGTCATCTACAACTCCGGCCGCTATCGTATGGCCGGGCGTGGATCCCTTGCCGGGCTCCTTGCCTACGGGAACGCCAACGAGATCGTCGTTGAGATGGCAAACGAGGTCCTGCCGGTGGTCAAGCACACCCCCGTGCTTGCGGGGGTGAACGGCACCGATCCGTTCGTCAACATGGAGTACTTCCTCGAAGAGCTGAAAGAGATGGGCTTTGCCGGGGTGCAGAACTTCCCCACGGTGGGGCTTATCGACGGGATGTTCCGACAAAACCTCGAAGAGACCGAGATGGGCTTCGACAAGGAAGTCGAGATGATACGCACGGCCCATCGTCTCGGCATGCTCACTACCCCTTACGTTTTCAGCGCGGAGGACGCAGTGGCAATGACCCAGGCCGGCGCGGACATGATCGTTTGTCACATGGGGCTCACCACAAAGGGCTCCATCGGGGCGAAGACCGCGCGAACCCTGGAGGACAGCGTCAAGCTCATAGACGAGTGGGCGGCCGCCGCACGGAAGGTGCGGGAGGATATCATCGTTCTGTGCCACGGCGGGCCCATTGCCATGCCGGAGGATGCCGACTACGTCCTGCGCAATTGCAGCGACGTACAGGGCTTCTACGGGGCAAGCAGCATGGAGCGGCTCCCGGCGGAGACTGCGATCAAGGAACAAACCGCGGCGTTCAAGCGCCTGAGCTTCTGAAGGGAATCTTAAAGGAAAGAGGTTATCGTGCCACAATGCGTACTCGTAACCGGCAGCACCGACGGGATCGGGAAGGCTACCGCAACCGAGCTCGCGCGGCGGGGGATGGAGGTGCTCGTACATGGGCGCTCGCCGGAACGGGCAAAGTCAGCCGCCGCCGACATTGCTAACGAGGTGCCCGATGCGCGGGTAGAGGACGTTTCGGCGGATTTGGCTTCTCTCGAGCAGGTGCGCGCGCTCGCCGATGAGGTCAAGCGGCGTTTCGACGGGCTATCCGTGTTGATCAACAACGCCGGGGTGATGACCAACAGCCGCAAGGAAAGCTCCGACGGGTATGAGCTTACCTTCGCCGTGAATCACCTTGCCCATTTTTTGCTGACCAATCTGCTGCTCGGCACGCTGCGGCGCAACACGCCGTCACGCATCATAAACGTCAGTTCCATGGTTCACGCGAGCGGCGAGATCCGTTTCGAGGACTTGCAGATGCGTCGGGGCTTCAGCGGGTATCGGGCCTACGCCCAATCCAAGCTGGCAAACGTGCTGTTCACCTATGAGCTTGCCCGCAGGCTCGAGGGAAGCGGCGTGACGGCGAATGCCCTGCACCCCGGTGTCATCGGGACCAAGCTGCTGCACGTAGGTTTCTCCGGGGGCGCGCCGGTGGAAAAAGGGGCGGAAACTCCGGTGTATCTCGCTACCTCGGCGGAAGT
Source organism: Spirochaetaceae bacterium (assembly GCA_046540795.1). Lineage (GTDB taxonomy): Bacteria > Spirochaetota > Spirochaetia > DSM-27196 > PWMO01 > JAAAOH01. The sequence goes on from JBKHEN010000023.1 coordinate 2,889, forward strand.
GGCAGGGACGACGGGGACGTACTTCACCGACGGGAAGCCCGTGCGTTCCTCTTCGCTGTCCTACGACGAGCGGCTTTCGGAGCGGTTGTGGGACGTAAGCGCGGAGCTCGTGGGTCTGCCGCAGGAGTCCCGGTAACTTTAGGGATTGCCGGCCCCGCGGGGCCGGCAAAAAAAAGAGCCCCGGGGAAGGAGGAGGAAACCCCGGGGCATATGAGTGGGAGAGGGAAGGGATTTGCTAAATCCCGTTACTATTTATATAAACCCAAAAGACTCTAATGTCAACAGTGCCCGGCGAAAAATTTCAGGAATTTCGACGAATTCCGCCGATACGTGCTGCGCCTGAGGCACGCGGGCCCGGTCTGTGGTATCGGTCGGCGGATGCGAGCCGCCGACCGACGAGCCCGCGCCGGCGCCGCTTGAATTACAGCTGGAACCGGGCACTCAGGCTGCCCATGAAGTTGTTGCCGAGGACGTCGTATCCGGCGCCGAGGTCGAGCTTCAGCGCGAGAATGTTGAAGCCCACGCCGCCGAAGAGCCGCATACCCCAGCCGTTCACATCGCTTCCGATGCGGATACCGTCGTTGCGGTCGAGCTCCGGCGCGTCGTAGCCGGCGTCTTCGAAGGCCTGCTCGATGTCGTCGATGTCGTCCTCCGTGGCTTTGGAACCCTCGTAGAGCAACTCCGACTCCAGGCCGCCGCCGGCGGCGGAGATACCGTAGGAGGCGCCCAGGCCCGCGAAGGGGGTGACCACGAGGAACTGCTTGCTCGCCTGCACCTTGAAGTCGATCACCGAGCTCTGCCAGTCGAAGCTAAGGTCGGGATCGCTGAAGGCAAGCTCATCACCGGACCCGTCCGGAATTTCGAACGTGTAGTCATTGTTATCGACATCCGGAATGAACACCGCGCCCTGCAGGTAGTTGTAGCCGGCGCCGACGGAGAGGTTCGGCAGAACCGCACCCTGCTCGATAAGGGCGTAGCGCACGTCCGCGCCGACGAGGAAGTACTCGAGCTCCGCCGGCATCATGCCGAAGTCGGTGCGGGGAACGCCCCCGATCTTGAGCCCGACGTCGAAGGGCAGAACGAAGCCGCCCACCCGGGCGTCTACGGTGTAAGCGGGCATCGGAACGCCGATACCGGAGAACCGGTCTATCTCGCCTTTTTCGAGGTCGAGATCGTCCATGGCCGCTTCCACGGTCTTATAGGGAATGGTCGAGGCGCCGGTGGTTACGCCGACGGAGAAGTTGGGCGGTACGGCGAGGAGTTTCCCGATGTAGGCGTCGGGCGTGTTATTCCCGATCGAGGAGTTAAGCGGCAGCGAGGACGCGAGATCCGCGGCGAAATCCTCGAAGCTGCCTTCGAACTGATCATAGTCGACGTTCTGCGCGGCGGCCATGCCGGCGCCGAGCACGAGCATCACGGCGATAAGGGTGAGTGATTTGGTAAGCATTCTTGTTCTCATACGAGCCTCCTATAGGCACCAATAATATCACAAGAACCCAAAAAATCTAACCCACCGAAACCGGGGCGGTCACGATCGGGGGATGATCCCCCCGGTGCCGCCCCGGACCGGCGTATCCGTGTGCAACAAGCTGACGATTTACCTCAGATGTCGTAGTACAGGGCGAACTCCCAGGGATGCGGCCTGAGATCGAGGGCGAGGACCTCGTTGTTCAGCTTGTAGTCGATCCAGGTCTCGATCACGTCCTCGGTGAACACGTCGCCCTGCAGCAGGAACTCATGGTCCCGCTCCAGCGCCTCGAGGGCCGCCCGCAGCGAAGCCGGGGTCTTTTCCACCAGGGCCGCCTCCTCCGGCGGAAGGTCGTAGATGTCCTTATCCAGCGGCTCGCCGGGATCGATCTTGTTCACGATGCCGTCCACGGCGGCCATCATGATGGCGGCGAAGGCCAGGTAGGGGTTGGACGAGGGGTCCGGACAGCGGAACTCGAAGCGCTTCGCCTTTTCCGACTGCGAGTACATGGGGATGCGCACCGCGGCGCTGCGATTGCGCCGGGAATAGGCGAGGTTTACCGGAGCCTCGAAGCCGGGAACCAGCCGCTTGTAGCTGTTGGTAGTCGGGTTCGTGAAAGCAAGCAGCGCCGGCGCATGCTTGAGAATCCCGCCGATGGCAAACATCGCCGTTTCCGATAATCCGGCATAGCCGTCACCGAAGAACAGGTTCTTTCCGTCCTTCCACATGGACATGTGTACGTGCATGCCGCTGCCGTTGTCGTTCCAGATGGGCTTCGGCATGAAGGTCACGGTCTTGTTTCGCTTCTTGGCCGTGTTCTTCACGATGTACTTGTATTTCAGCATGTTATCGGCCATCTCCAAGAGCGGAGCGAAGCGCATGTCGATTTCGCACTGTCCGCCGGTGGCCACTTCGTGGTGATGCGTTTCCACGGGGATGCCGAGGGACTGCATGTAGAGCACCATCTCGCTGCGGATGTCGTGGATGCTGTCCGTCGGGGGGACCGGGAAGTAGCCCTCCTTGTAACGCGGCTTGTAGCCGAGGTTCGGCATCTCCTCCCGCCCGGTGTTCCATCGTCCTTCGACCGAGTCGAGGAAGTAGTAGCCTTCGTGCTCGTTCTGATCGAAGCGGATATCGTCGAGGATGAAGAACTCCGCCTCCGGGCCGAAATAGGCCACGTCGGCGACACCGCTCGACTGCAGGTACTTCTCCGCCTTGCGTGCGATGTTGCGCGGGTCCCGGGTGTAATCCTCGCCGGTGAGGGGATCCGCGATGTTACAGACCAGCACCAGCGTCTTGTGCTCGGTGAAGGGGTCGATAAATGCGCTCTGAGGCACGGGCTTCACCAGCATGTCCGATTCGTTTATTGCCTGCCAGCCGCGGATGCTCGATCCGTCGAAGCCCATTCCGTCGGTGAACGAATCTTCCTCGACCTCGCTTGCGGGCACGGAGAAATGCTGCCACAAGCCGGGAAAATCCATGAACCTGAAGTCGACAATCTCGACCTTCTCCTTCTCCATGAGGGCTAGTACGTCTTTGGGTGTGTTCATACCGGTCATTACTCTCTCCTTCTCGTAGTTCCTTGTCTAGCCATTAACAATTACCATGCCAGGTCTCGCTCGATTCTGCCGGCTCCCCAGGCCGTTCCCGGGAAAGGATTTGGAGTGCGGCAAGCCTGTGTCGCCCGTTTCGTGCCGTTCTCGTGCCTACATATGCGTAGGATTATGGCAGTATTCATACATAAATGTAGTATTAATGCGCCTCGGGCACGACTTTGTACTTTTTGACGAATCCGAAGGGCCGATAGGTCATCTTGGCTTGCCGCAACCCCTCATCACCGAGATCCTGTTCGCGGTTTATATAGTGATAGTGACGGGGCAGAACCGAGGCGAAGGCCCGATTTATGAACTGATAGATCCCTTTGTAATCTCCGACGGCTTTCTCAAAGTGTACCGCGAAGCTGCGGCCACGCATGAGCGGCTCTCCCAGGGTGTAGGCGGCCGGCGTCCCGTCCACCCGCACGAGGTAGCCGTGAAGGCCGAGCTGATCGGCGAGCTCGAGGGCCTCCCGGGCGGCCTCATAGTCGTCTTCGGCGCTGCCACGCTCGTCACGCCATTGCTCGAGGACGTGAAACGCCTCCGCCATATTGCGCTCCGACAGCGGCGATTCCTCGTAGTTGTAGTTGTTGATGAACGCGTTCACCAGATTGCGCTTCTTGTGGTACCTCCGTCCCTGAAGTGCGGCGAGGTCCTTTCGGAGGTACAGATAGTCGAAATTGTCGCGGTCTTCGACGATACGGTAGCCGAGGCGCTCGAGTCTCACGCGGTTGGCGTCCGCGTGCCGCTCGGCCAGACCTTTGATGTAATCGCGCGCGGTGAGCACCTCCCGTACCGAGGTCTCATCATCGGGAAGCCCGCACGGAAACATCGCGAAACGGGAGCCGTCCTTTTCGCCGGAAACGACGACGAGCTCGCCGAGGCGGCTCACGTGATAGTCGTAGGTCCGTCGAAAGAGATAGAGATTGGCGAAGGTGAACTCCGATATACCGTCCTCGAGTACCGAGAGGGCGGGGTGCAGTTCCTGCCGCATGTCGAGGGAGATCGGGCTGCTTTCGGGATACTCGGGTATGCTCATGTGAGTACTAAGTATAGACAGAATACCCCTGCGGCGGCAACGCGCCGCAAGGGGCTGCCCGCCGCGTGGGAGCCGTGTGCGCCGGTGCGGCGGTCGGCCGAGGCACACATGCGGTGCCGCCCTTCTCGATTGCCTGCGGACCCGTTGCCCTGCCGGCTACGAAGAGCGTATGATCCCCGCATGAACGCCGCTCGTAACCCCATGGATACCGACCGCAGCTGGTTCGAGCAGGAGCTGCTCTCGCGATTTACCCGTTATGCCCGGGTGTATACCACCTCCGACCGCCATTCGACGGAGGCGCCTTCCACGAAGCGACAGCTCGACCTTCTGCGGCTCCTCGCGGACGAGCTCGAGGCGCTCGGCGTTGGGGGGACATCGTTGGATGAGAAGGGTTATCTGGTGGCACGGCTTCCTGCTCGGGGAGAGGCGGCGCAGGGGGCGACGCCGATCGGCCTCATGGCACACGTAGATACCTCGCCGGACTCCAGCGGCAAGGACGTACGGCCTCAGGTGCATACCTCCTATGACGGGACCGTCATCGAGCTCGGAGAGGGCGTACGCCTCGACCCGGCGGAGTACCCCGCGCTCCTCGATTATCGCGGCGAGACCATCATAACCTCCGACGGATCGACGCTTCTCGGCGCGGACGACAAGGCGGGGATCGCCGAGATCATGACGGCGCTGGCATACTTCGCGGAGCACCCGGAGATCCCCCACGGCCCGCTCGAGATCATCTTCACGCCGGACGAGGAAATCGGGCGGGGAATGGATCATTTCCCCGCCGAGGAGCTCAACGCACGCTACTGCTACACGATCGACGGCGGAGACGAGGGAACCGTGGAGGCCGAGTGTTTCAACGCCTACCTGGTGCGGGTGGACTTCACCGGGCGGGTCATCCACCCCGGGCACGCGCGGGGCAAACTGGTCAACGCCGTCTCCATGGCCGCTTCGTTCTTGTCGATGATACCTCGCGCGGAGACGCCGGAGGCCACCGACGGGCGCTACGGGTTCTACTGTCCTCTTGAGTGTGCCGGTGACATGGGAAGCGCCCGGGTCGAGCTTATCGTGCGGGATTTCGAGATGAGGGAGGTCGAACGCCGAATAGAGGCCCTGCGTCGGTTCGCCGCCGCCGTGGAAGGGGCGTTTCCCGGAGGAACGGCGCAGGTGGAGGCCCGGGAGCAGTACAAGAACATGCGGGAGGTTCTCACGGAGCACCCCGCGGTGCTCGAGCGGGCCGAAGAGGCGATTCGTGAAACCGGCATAAAGCCGCAACGGAAATTCATCCGCGGCGGTACCGACGGCGCCCGATTGACGCAGATGGGTATCCCCACCCCCAACGTATTCACCGGCGCACAGAACATGCATGGTCGACACGAGTGGATCGCGCTTCCGGCCATGGTCCGTGCAGCAAGAACCGTGGTCAACCTGGCGCGACTGTGGGCGGAGCCGGCGTAGGCGACAATTTCCGTTGGTGAGGGGCCTCCTGCGGTGATATCTTTGTCATGAGATACCGTGGCCCGATACGTACTCGCCATAGCACTGATTATCGCCCTCACCGCATGCGGTGAGAGCCCCTTTCTCACGCCGGAGCTCTCGGAGGACGAGGAACTCGAAATCACCACGGTGGACGAGGGTGCGGTCCTTGATGGAGGCGCCTCGGTGCCGATCGAAGTGTCGCGGCGACGCACCGACGGCGCGGAATCGGAGCCCTTCGACGCGGTCGCCGTGGAGCTGCGCGACGGCGACGATACGGTGGTCCGGGATCGACAGGTCGAAACGGCCGTCCTTGCCGCCGGCGACATCCCGCCCTTCGATCTCGATGATCCGGAGCCCGGCGTCTATCGACTGCTCGTGACGGCGCGCCGGGGCGGGCGGGTGGTTTCCGAGCACGAGCGCACCATCTTTATCCTAGAGGACGCCGATGTGTATGAGATAACGAGCATTTCGGTCCACCCGCCGGCGCTCGCGCCGCAGCGCAAGGGTGTGGCTGAAGCGCGTGTTTCGCTGCCGGAGGCCGTGCCCGTGTGGCTTCGATGGACCCTCGACGAGCAAACGATTGCTGAGGGATACCTCGAGGACGGGCTGCGGCAGCTCGCCCTCGAGGCCCCGGCCGAGCGAGGGGCCCACACTCTCACCCTCGGGCTGTATCCCTACGGCCCGCCGCCGACGGGCTACGACGGGCCCGCGCCGATCCGTCGGTCCTCGCGCTTGCTCGTTGCCGGCGATGAAGAGAAACGGGAGCCCCACCTGGGGCCGCGGGAGTCGTATTTCGCCCTCTTCCGCTTCGACGGTACCACTGCGGACGACGGCGTGGCTGCGGAGCTCACCGACGCGGAGCACCTCGAGGCGGAGCTGATCGGTAAGCCGCGGTTACGGGTCTCGGACCGGCTATTCGGCTACGAGCTGGACGGCCGGTCGGGGTTCGAAGTACCGCGGCTGCTCCTTCCGGCCCGGGGCGAGACGCTGTCGGCATTCTCGATCAACCTGCGCCTGCGCGCCGATGATCTCGATCACGGACAGCAGATTCTGGAAATGGAGGAATACGGTGGCGCCGGTGGCGGCGACACCGGTAGCGCCGGCGCGGGTAGCGGTGGCGCCGGTGGCGGCATCGGCCTGTCCCTTCTCGCCGGGGGTGAGGACGCAGTTACCCTGGAGCTCCGCTCCGCCGGGGAGCAGGGACTGAGCCGGCCCGACGTGCCGATTCTTGCCGAGGGCGAGCCGGTGGATCTGAGCATCGCCGTGACTCCGGGTGCGGAGGAGACCACGGTGCGTTGGTACGCCGGAGAGCGTTTCGTCTCAGAGTCCCGGATTGCGGTGGGCTTCCCGCCGCCGGAGCAGGGGGCGCCGTGGAGGCGGCCCGCGGGCACGACCCGGATCGGCGGCGGTTTTGCCGACGGAGATATCGCAGGCTTCGAGGGTATTATTGACGAATTCGGCATTTACTTTCGGGACGAGGACGGCCGGCCGGGAGTCTATAGCGATATGTACCGGGATGCGCGTCGTCGGGAGCACGGCTCGGCTCTGATATACGCGCAAGGGTTCGACCGCGACGGTATCCCGGCGGAGCTCGAGGCACACGGTGAGGTGCGATCGGAGCCCGGCGTAGCGGTGCTCGAGCCGGAAGCGCGTCTCGTGTTGCCGGCGGTTCCCGTCGGGAACGAGCCCGTCGTGCTCGAGGTAGAGCTGCGAGAGGAGACGGTGAGGGAAGCCGATACAGACGCGGTGTACCTCGACATCGGTGACGGAGAGCGCCGACTGGTGCGGGTGGGCTCCTCGGGCGCATTCACGGACCACAGCGGCCGGAGCGCCGAGCTCGATCTCGACGGCCGGATAAAGGTGGCCGTTTCGGGCCGGGGAGAGGACCTCGTCGTCTCGGCAGCCGATACATCCTACCGTGTGCCGTTCCCGCAGGAGACGTCCCCGCGAGAGCTCGTGGTACAGCTTGCGGTCCCGGCGGCCGGACAGGCCGTTCCCCTGGAATCGGTGTTGATGTATCAGGAGGCCGCGCGATGAGCCCGCGGTTCCCGCTCGGAGGCGGTGCGAGGAGCACGATCGAGGCGGCGGTGCGTGCGGCCCGGCGTGCGACGGTGTGTACGGCGGTCCGTGGGCCCCGGCTTATGGCGATGCGTGTGGTGGTGATTGTGGCCGCTGCCGTCGCCGCGGGGTGCGCGACCGCGCCGCAGACGGCGCCGCCGCGGTGGGCGGTATCACCCCCGGAGGATGATGAGCGTTATTTCTACATCGTCTCGAGCGGGGATACCCGAAGCATAGCCGCGGAGAAAGCGGCGGCGGCGCTGGTAGAGCGTCTGTCCCTGGGGCGGGAGGCCGACATGGAAGCGGAGCCGGTGCCGGAGTTCCGAAGGCGTGTCGTGGATGCCGCTACCGGCGTCCGCAGGCCCGACAGGGATGCCGTCGAGGGCCTCGAGGTTGAAGAGCACGCGATCTCCCGCGGAGAGGAAGAGACGGTGCACTGGCTTCTCGTGTCGTTCGAGCGGGAGGCTTTCGAAGAAAAGCGGCTCGAATTGGCCCGCACGGTTCCCGGCGCCAATCCGGGACCACCCCTCCTACGTCGCGCGCGAGAGAGGCTGCGGGAGGGGGACGTTCTCGGCGCTCTACGGGTCTACGGGGGTGCCGTGGAAGAGACGCGGGATACCGCTCATGAAGACGACGTATTGGAGAGGGTTGCGGTGGAGGTGGAGGAGTTACTTACGCGGGTCGAGCTGGTCGCCGACCGGGGACGCATCGAGACGCGCGTGGGCGGTGATTTCGAACGGCCCTTTACGGTCCGGGTGACCGACTCTCGGGAGGATCGTAGCATACCCGGGTTCCCGGTGGAGATCACCTATTCGGACGCCACGGAGCAGAACGATCCGGGCATCGCCGGTGAGGCCGATGAAACCGTCAAGGCCGACGAAACGCACCGGCTCATTCGCCGCAGCGACGAGGACGGCGTGGTGAGCTTCACGCCACCCGTGCCGCGCAGGCGCGGTAGTGGGGCGGTCGCCATGGCCCCTGCGCCGTTCTTCGATCTCACCACCCCGGGACGTGAGTCCGAGGGGCTCGAGCGGCTGAGCCGGCGAGCACGCAGTCGGACGGTGACCCTGGAATACGAAGCGTTCTCCCGGGCCACGGAGATTCCGACGGGCGTGTTCATCGTGGATACCGATATCGCCGGGAACGCGACCGGTCGCCTCTCTACTCAGCGGGGGTTGCTTGCGGGGTTCGGGGAACACGGGCTGCCCGGGGGGGCTCTGCCGCTGAATCCCCGCCGGTTTCTCGACCTCGGCGACACCGATCGGGTAGACCTCACCCGGCAGCGCTTCTACCAACGCTACGAACGAGCGGTCCTCGGTACCGCCTCTATCACGGATTTCGACGAAAGCGGTAGCGTGTCGGTGGAAGTTACCGCCACGGTGTGGGTGGTGGAGCTCGACGACGGCGCAGAGCTATACCGCACGCGGATGAGACAGCATAGCCGGGGCAACAACGCCTCCGCCGCCATTACCGCGGCATTCAGGAGTCTCGGTCAGAAGCTCGCTGCCGATCTGGTCGAACGTCTGCCCTGAGCGTGCTCAGAGCCGCGTTGGGGTCGTTGGAGATGATTCCCTCGACCTGCTTCCCGCGGATAGCTTCGACTGCTTCCTCGCCGTCTACGGTCCACACCAACCGAGGCCGGGAATCGAGGCGCCCGAGTGTCCGGGCGGTCGGCCGCAAGAGTTCACCCCAGTAGGGTTTGAGGACGTCCGGGCGAGCGAAGAACCTGCCCTGACCTCGGCGGAGGGTCCGGGGCACGTCTTTGTGTGCGGAGAATATGAGCGCTACCGGGAACGCCCGGGTGGCCCCGCGTACCAGGGCGACCACCTTCGGATGGAAGGAAGAGACGAGCACGCAGCCCTCGAGGCTGCGCTCGGTCACGCAGTGCAGGACTGCGTGGATGAGCGGATTCGGGTCGCCGGAGCGATGCTTAATCTCGATGTCGTAGTAGAAGCGCTCTCCAAAAGTGTCGAAAACCTCGGCGAGGGTCGGGATACCGGTTCCGGCGAACTCGCGGGAGAGCCATGAGCCGACATCCGCTTCGGCGAGCTGCGCGGCGGTGAGCTCCGCGACGGTAGCGTCCGACCCGGCGAGCCGGAGGAGATCCGGATCGTGAATGACCACGGGAACGCCGTCCCGGGAGAGCCGCACATCCAGCTCGATACCGGGAACCCCCGCCTCGGCGGCCACCCGGAACGCCGGCATCGTGTTCTCCGGTGCCCGGGCGGAATAGCCGCGGTGGGCGAAGGTGAGCGGCCGAGGGGATTCGGGGAAAAGGGGAACTCGGGACATTATCTCACTCCTCGTCTTCCGCAAGCCGTTGTTTGAGCTGATTCAGTTGTTCCTGCGCCTCCAGCTCCTCGGCAGCATCCCGGGTCCGGTAATCGGGCCCGAGCACCCCTTCGAGCTGAGACAGGAGAGCGTCGGCATCGACACGGCGGCGGGGTCGCCCCTCGAGAGAGCGAAGCTGGTTCCGCAGGGTATCGATTACCACTTCGAGCTCCCGCTCTTCGGCCCCGAGCCGTTCGTGCTCCTCCACAGCAGTGCGGGCCCGGGCCAACGCCTGCTCCGCCAGCTCATTCTCACCCTTCTCCGTGGCCAGGGTGTATCGCCGCTCCCAGTGCTCGAACTCCTCGTGTAGCTCGTCTCTCTTTGCGCGGGTTTTCTTGAGAGTGACGATGTAGTCCAGAACGATCCGTTTCGCGTCCTTCGGGTCGAGGTCCGAAAGATCCGGGGCTTCAATCATGGGCAGATGCTCCAGGTTGAGTGTAGCACGCTCGATGCCGCCGGTGCCAGGCCGGCCCCGGCCCGGCGGTGTTACAACAGGGTTCTTGATACCTCCTCGGGGTTGCGAATACAGTCACCTGTTATGACGCGTTCCATCCCGCGGGATCCCATTGCCGCCGCGGCCACGGCACACGGGCACGCCGCCCTCGCGGTCATTCGGACCACGGGAGACGGGAGCATCGATCTCGTTGCCCGGCTCTTCAGCCGTTCTCGGGCGCTCTCGGAGGCGACGGGAAACACTACCGTGTATGGACGGATCATCGATCCGGACACCGGGGACACGGTAGACGAGGTGGTGGTGCTCGTCTACCGGGCGCCGGCCGGCTACACGGGTCAGGACTCGGCGGAGATCGTGTGCCACGGGAGTCCGGCGGGGGTGGACCGGATCCTAAAGCTGCTTTATCGCAGCGGCTTCCGCCGGGCGGAGCCCGGGGAGTTCACGCTCAGAGCGTTTCTTGCGGGAAAGATGGATCTCACCGAGGCGGAGGCGGTGCACGAGGTCGTCTCGGCTACCACCGCCCGCGCTCATGCCCTGGCCGTGCACCGCCTGTCCGGGGCGGTCCATAGACGGATCGAGGAAATCAAGACTTCGCTCGTGGAGGTGCTTTCAGGGGTGGAACTCGGTCTCGATTATCCCGACGACGAGGTGGAGGTGCCGCCCTTACCGGTGGAGCGGATAGACACACTGCGGCGGCGCATCGACGACCTGCGGGCAACCTACCGCACGGGACGCATATACCAGGAGGGGGCGCTCTGCGCGCTCGCCGGACCAACGAATGCCGGGAAATCGTCGCTGTTCAACCTGTTGCTGCGGGAGGAACGGTCGATCGTTTCGGAGTCGCACGGGACCACTCGGGATTATATCGAAGCGGCGGTCTCCCTCGACGGTGTGCCGGTGCGCTTTGTCGATACCGCCGGGCTTCGCAGTCCGGCGGAACACATAGAGGAGGAGGGGATCCGACGAAGCCGCACGGTGGTGGAAGCGGCGGCCCTGGTGCTCTACGTGGTGGATGCCACGGTGGGATTGGCAGAGGAAGACCGCCGTGTCATGGAATCACATCCACGGTTTCTCGGTGTCTGGAACAAGACCGACCTGACCGAAGCACCGGCGCCCGCGGGGTTTGTTCCCCTTTCCGCCCGGACCGGTGAAGGCGTGGAGACGCTATTCGAGGAGGTGAAGCGACGGGTGCTCCCCTTCGACGCTTCCGTCGCCGGCGAGCCGGTCATCGAATCCACCCGGCAGCGCGAGCTCCTCGACCGGGCGTCCGAATCCCTCGGGCTCGTCCTGGAAGGGGTCGGTGAAGGCGCGGCGGACGACGCGGTGGCTCTCGATTTGCGGGACGCGGTGAACGCCCTGGGGGAGATCACCGGGGAGGTCACCGCGGAGGACGTGCTCGAGACCATGTTCTCCCATTTCTGCGTCGGCAAATGAGCCCGCGTTGACAGCGAGGCCGCCGATTCGCATACTCGAAACCGGGGTGTTTTCCATGGACAAGCGCAGGTTCACTCGCACCGACTTCGAGACCGGCGGCGTTATCCACGCGGGCGAGCGGCGGATCCCCTTTACTCTGGTGGACGTCTCGCTCAAAGGGATGCTTGTGAGCCCGGAGCAGCCGGACGCTCTGTCTCTGGGGGATCCGGCGGACATCGAGATCGTTCTCGCCGGCGGTGAGGTCACCATCGAGGCCTCGGCCCGCTGTGTACACCGGGAAGGCGATTACCTGGGATTTCGCTTCGAGATCATCGACGCGCAGAGCATGATGCACCTGCGGCGCCTTCTGGAGCTCAATACCGGTCGGGCGGAGACCATCGGGCGGGAGCTCTCGTTTCTCGCCGATACCTGACTCCCGCTTTTATCGTGAGGTACCCATGGATTTCGACGCGGTTGTCATTGGCGCGGGTCATGCCGGTATCGAGGCGGCTCTCGCGCTGGCTCGGCTCGACCACTCCACATTGCTCGTTACCCAGCATCTCGATGCCGTGGCCAAGCTCTCCTGCAATCCGGCGATCGGGGGGCTTGCCAAGGGCAACCTGGTGCGCGAGATAGACGCCCTCGGCGGCGAGATGGGCCGGCTCATCGACCGGACGATGATTCAGTTCCGGATCCTCAACCGCAGCCGTGGACCCGCCGTGCAGGCGCCGCGGGCTCAGGCGGACAAGCTTGCGTATCACACCCGTGCCAAACAGGCCCTCGAGGAGCAGAAGGGGTTGTGGCTGTTTCAGGACACGGTTGTGGATCTCATTCTCGACGACACGGGTCGCCGAGTGCAGGGCGTGGTCACCGAACGGGGACGGAGGTTCACCACCGGGGCGGTGGTCCTTACCACCGGCACCTTTCTCAACGGCCGGATCTTCATCGGCGGGTATTCCGCCGCCGCCGGGCGCCTCGGCGAGCCGCCGTCCTACGGGCTCGATCGGCCGTTGCGGGAGGCGGGTTTCTCCATGGGACGACTGAAGACCGGCACCCCTGCACGGATCGCCGGGTCTTCGATCGACTTCGAGGAGATGGAGGTGCAGGAGGGCGACCCTCAGATGCTCCCGTTTTCGTTCACCGGCGCGGCCGTCGGCGGAGCTGACGACCGCTCGGGCGGCGGCCTCGCCGGGGGCGGTTCTGGTCGCGGGAGCCCGGACATGGGCCTCGTGCGCCCGCAGCGCCCCTGTTACATCACCTTTACCAATGACGAGACTCACCGGGTGATTCGGGAGAACATGGACGCCTCCCCCCTCTATTCGGGGAAGATCGTCGGTGTGGGTCCGCGTTACTGTCCGTCCATCGAGGACAAGGTGGTCAAGTTCCCCGACCGCAATCGCCATCAGATCTTCGTGGAGCCGGAAGGGCTCGACACCGAAGAGATGTATCTCAACGGCATATCCTCGTCCCTTCCCGAAGAGGTGCAGGAACGCTTCATTCGGACCCTGCCGGGATTGCGGCACGCGCACATTGCACGGCCGGGGTATGCGGTGGAGTACGACTACATCGATTCGACCCAGCTCTATCCCTCCCTCGAGTCGAAGCCGCTTGCCGGGCTCTTCGTGGCCGGTCAGACGAACGGCTCTTCCGGATACGAGGAGGCTGCCGCACAGGGTCTCATGGCCGGTATCAACGCCTCTCGCCGCCTGCGGGGGGAACGTCCGTTCGTGCTTTCCCGGGCGGACGCGTATATCGGTGTCCTCGTGGACGACATGGTGACCACCGGAACCCGCGAGCCCTATCGGATGTTCACCTCGCGGGCCGAGCATCGCCTCTCCCTCCGCCACGGCTCGGCGGATCGGCGGCTGACCCGCCGGGCATACGAGATCGGGCTGCAGGGCGATGAGGCCGTCGCCCGTTTGGCGGAGAAGGAGCGCGGCATCGAGGAGGTGCAGCAGCTGCTGCGCTCCCGCCGCGCCGACGAGGAGGTTCTCGCAGCCCTTCCCGGCGGGGAGCGCCACCGGGGCAAGAGCTTGGAGCAAATCCTGAAGGACCCGAGGGTCACCATGGACCAACTGGCGGCGGCATTGCCGGAGCTCACCGCGCGGTACCACCGCGAGTGGCGCAGCGAGGTGGAGCTCGATGTAAAGTACGAGGGATACATCCGGCGTCAGGAGCGTCAGATCGAGCGGTTCCGGCGTCTCGAGGACCTGGAGATTCCGCCGAGTTTCGATTATGACCGCCTCGAGGGGATTTCCAACGAGGCCCGGGAAAAGCTCAAGGCGATCCGTCCCTACTCCGTGGGTCAGGCGTCGCGCATCTCCGGCGTGCGAAACGCCGACATAACGGTGCTTCTTGTGGGCCTCGGCCGGCGGGAGCGGGCAAGCTGATGGCCCCGAGCGCGTCTTCCCGCAGCTCCTCGAACGATATCACCTCGGTGAGCGGAGTTCTCGCGGCCCTCGGCATTCCCGCCGATGAGAGCCGGCGCCGGGCTCTCGAGCACTACGTCTCGGAGCTCGAGCTGTGGAATCGCAAGCGGAGCCTCGTGGGAGCGACGGGCGAGGAATTGCTTGTCCGTCACCTGGCCGACAGCCTCGCGGCGCTCCCCGTCGTGCGTCGCGAGCTGTTCCGGGGAGACCCCGCGAAGGACCCTTCACGCGGGGGTGTGGAAGAGCGACCGGTGGTGCTCGACCTGGGCTCCGGGGGCGGATTCCCGGGGGTTCCCCTTTCGGTGTTTCTGAAGCAGGCGCGGTTCGTGCTGGTGGAGCGGGCACGGTGGAAATGCTCGTTCCTGAAGAGCCTGAAGGCGATAGCGGGGCTGGACAACGTATCGGTGCTCGAGGCCGACTTTCGTGCGGCGACCTTCCCTGCGGCGCTGCGCCGGGTCGTTTCCGAGCCGCCGAAGCTCATCGTGTTTCGGGCCCTCGCCGCGGTGGACGAGGAGCTTGCCCGGCGGCTTGCCGCGCTGCTCGCCCCGGGAGGCTCGGTGGTTGCCTACAAAGGCCGCCACGAGAACGCCCGCGTCGAAGCGGAAGCGGCGGCGGTTGCGTTCGCCGAGACGGCGGTGGTGCCGCTGGAGGTGCCGGGGCCGGCCGAGCAGCGGTGTGCGCTTGTCCTCAGGCTTTCTGCAGGATCCGCATGAGCTGGTCCTTCCCCACGAGGTCGATGAGACGGGCCTCCACGAACTGCTCCGCGGTCTCCGTAAACTCTCCCGCCGAGACGAAGAAGCCGCGGCCGGCCTTCAGGTCCTTGATGCGCCCGTGAAAGTCGCGCAGGGCCAACTCTCCTATCTGCCCGCTGGTGCGGATGAAACGAAACAGAATCACATCGACCCAGGAAGCCGTCTCCACCTCCGTGAGGATATCGGCGTACTCGTTTCGGTGCACGGACACGTCGGTGATCTTTACCCGTGCATTATCGAAGAAGGCCGTCGCCAGCCGTCGACAGAGGGCAACGAACTCCGACGGCGGAGCAAGCAGGTAGGTCTGTAGATTGCGGTTTCGCGACAGCTCCCGGTTGCGCTCGATCTGCCGCCCGACGTCCTTGTAGTCCGGATTGGCCCGATAGATCTCCTCGAGCAAGGGCAACGCCTTATCCACTCGTTGGAGCTGGATGTAGGTCACCGCCAGGCGGTACTTCAGCTCCAGTAATACTTCCGCCGGAATCTCATCGTGCCGCAGACCGACCTCGAAGTCCATCTGCGCCTGCTCAAACCGACGCGACTTGAGATGAATAGAGCCGGAGAGCAGAGCCGCCCGGGGTCCGAAGGTCGGGTCAGGTCTGAGATGAGTAAACACCCGCACAGCCTGTTCGAGCTGGCCGAGCTCGTAGTAGGTCTTGGCCATGACGAACAGGGCCTCCTTGTCGTCGGGTTGAGCATCCACCACCTTGCGAAGCAGCTCGAGGGCGTCACTGTATTTCTTGAGCCGGTAGAGCGATTGGGCCAGATACCTCTTCGTGCTTATATGCTCCGGCTTCTCCCGCCCCGCGGCTCGCAACAGGGCGGCCGCCCGCTCGTAGTTCTTGCGCCGATACTCGATGTAGCCGAGATTGTAGTTGAGCTCGAAGCCTTCCGCGTTCAGGCTGCGGGCAACGACCAGCGCCTTGTAGGCCTCCTGGTAGTTTCCACCCTTGAGCGCCGCAATGCCGTATCGCAGGTTTGCCGTAAACTGGTCGATCTCCGGGGTCGTCGCGGCGAGGTCGATGAGCATGCCGTAGGTCTTCATCGCCTTTTCCCAATCCTGGGAATCATAGTAGGCGCCGGCAAGCGTTTGTAGAGCCTCGTGATCTTTGGGGTTTTGCGTCAGCGCCTTGTTGGCATCCCGAATGGCGGCCGCCCGATCCCGACGCTGTGCGCGGGACTTCTTCTTCGGACGGTCTCCGCGACGACGAAGCATTCTAAGAACGATGTACAGCAGGATTGCAACCGCAATCGCCAGCAGCACGATCACCGTCGTCACGGTTTGATTCATGGCGTCATTATCGGTAGCCCCTTTTCCCATGTCAAGCAAAGGTCGAATTGACAATCTGCCGATAAGGAACTAGGATAACGCGGTCATATAGGGGGCAACGTGCCAGGTTCGGTAATCGGGATTCGCGTAGCAGACGGCAGTTTTTTCCCCGTATTCGAGCGCGCCCACAAGGGCAGGAAACGGCTCGTCCTGACTACGGTTTACGATGAGCAGGATAGCGTGCAGATCGATCTCTACCAGGGTGACGGTCGGGCCGTGGAGGATGCGGAGTATATCGGAAGTCTCGTGGTGGCAAACATCCCGCCCGCTCCGCGGGGGGAGCCGGAGATCAATCTGGTGCTCGGAATCGACGCGGAGGGAAACCTCAACGCAACCGCCACGGATACGGCCACCGGAGAGTATGAGAGCCTCTCGGTCAGCCTCGAGTCCCTGGAGGAGGAGCTCCCCGGCACGCCGGACTTCGAGCTCGAGGAACGGGGTGAGGGAGCAGGGCTGGAAGATGAAAGCCTGGAGGATCTCGGTTTGGACGAGGACCTGGGTGAGAGTTTCGGCGAAAACCTGGAAGATACCCTGCCGCGCGCTGCGGAGAGCCCTCCCGCGGAGAAAGCACATGCGGAGACATCCGCCGGGACGTCGGTGGGGGCCGCCCCCTCCGAGGCCGGCTCCGAACGGGGGGAAGAAGCGCCTATTGCCTGGTCTCGTCCGGCGGACGGACAGGTGGCGGGGGGCCGCCGCAGACACACTCTCCTATTCGTCGCATTCATGATTCTGTCTCTCGCGGCACTCACCTTCCTCGTCTATTTCGTGTTTCGCATGGTACGGGCGCCGGAGCTTCCGCCCCTTGAGGCTCGATTGGAGATAGCCGGTGTCGGTGGTCCGGCGGCGTTGGCCGGCATGATTCGCACACGGTTACGACGCACAGGAGCGCGATCCGATTAGTACGAAAGTGTTCATCGGCTCCGCCGTCCGCCTGGGAGCGCTTTTTCTGCTCATAACGACCACCTTACTCGCCTCGTGCGCCGATCAGACGCACGTCTGGGGCATACCTCAGGAGACGTTTTCGGAGCGCCTGGAACAGGGCGAGCACGATTTCCTGCGTCACCTCGATTACCGCGATATCGAGCTGGAGGAAGTAACAAGACTCCACCCCGGTGCCGCGTTCTATCTCGGTGAGGTGTACGACGAGCTCGGACTGGATGAGCTCAGACGGCGGATGTACCGAGTTGAAGTCGATCGGGGGGAGGACCCCTGGCGGCGCCTCGCGTCGCAGCGATTGCTCTCCCATCTCGAGGATGAAGAGCGTTTCGAGGAGCTGGAATCCGCCTCCGAGCGCGTGCTCGAGCACTACCCGGATGAACCCACCTTTCTGTTTTTCCGGTACCTGGCGCTCTATGAGAGGGAGCGCTTCGAGGAAATCGTCGAAGCCGACGCACGCACCGACGGCGGTCTGCGCCGTCTGATCGCGGGGCGGCCGTCCGAGGCCCAGCGCCGGGAGGCGGAGCTGTGGCGCGCGGTGGCGGCATTCGAGACCCGCGAAGACGGTTGGGACGACGCGATGCGGTCCTTGTTTCTCGATTACCCGGCGGCCGATGAGCACGCCCGGCTTGCGTCCTTCATTCGTGCACGCAATGAGGCTGCACAGGCGTTCTCCGAGGCGGAGCTCGAGCTGTTCACGGCGAAAGCGGCGCTTGCCGACGGTGAGGCGGAGGAGGCGGCGCAAATCTTCCTGGAGCTCGCAGACGCGCCGGCGGATTCCGGCGACACGGCGCCACAGCCCGCCGACATACCGGCCGGGCATTGGTTGGCCCGGGATATGGGCCTCGCGTTTCTGCGCGGCGGGTACCTGGATCGCGGAGCGGCGGTCCTAGAGGCGTACCTGGAAGCATACCGGGATGCCGGCGACGGCCGCCTCCTTCAGGCGCGGTCTGTGGAGTATCTCGGGCGCATCCATATCAGAAACGGAGATGCGTCCCGGGCGCGCGAGCGGTTTGAGCAGGCCTACGAGACATACGAGACCACCGAGGACCGACGGCGCGTGTTGTGGTACATCCTCGACCTCTCGGTAGCGTCGGAGCCCGCGCGGGCGCTGGACGATCTAAAGCGGTACCGTAACGATCTGATCAGCGAGAGCTATTTCGACCGTCTGCTCGACCGCCTTGCCTCGGAGCTCGTCCGTCGCAGGCAATGGGAAGACCTGCGCCGGGGTGCGGAGCTTCTTGACGAGGTCGGGTTTGCCGAGACCGCCGAACGCTTCTCGTTCCTGGCGGCCGAGGCGGTGATCCGCGGCTACCACACGCCGGGCCGCGGAACGAAGGGCGAGCCCGCGGGAGAGGCGACGGACGGGCCGACGGACGGGCCGGCGCGGGAGGCCGCCCGCGCGCTCGAGCGGATCGAGTACCATCCCTACTATCGTCTGCTGGCGGCGGTACGGCTCGGCACGGAGGACGAGCTCATCTCCTCGTCGGAGCCCTATGTGGCCAACCCCTCCTCGGAGACCCTCGGCGACGGCGAGAACGGCGGGGCGGATGAACCGCACAATCGTGGCTGGGCCGTTGTCTCGGGATACCTCGCCTTCGGGCTCTTCGATCAGGCCTACGAGGAGGCCGGTCGCCGCAGCGCGGAGCTCTCGATCGGGGCGATCGTGGATATCGCCGAGCGGATTCAAATGCGGGGTATGCACATAGAGGCGCTTCGGCTGATGGCGCTGGCGCGGAACCGGAAAGAGTTCGTGCTGAGCCCTCGGGCGGCTCGCATCCTCTATCCCCGGGCATTTGAAAACGCCATGACCGAGATCGCCGAGCAGGAAGGCCTCGATCCGGCGCTGTTCTACGGGCTGGTGCGGGAGGAAAGTCACTTTTCCGCGGATATCGTCTCCTACGCCGGTGCGACCGGACTTGCTCAGCTGATGCCGACGACTGCGGCAGACATGGCGGAACGGATGCGAATCGAGGATCCCGATCTTACCGACCCTGCAACGAACCTGGCTATCGGCGGCTTCTATCTCGGGCACCTCATCGAGCGATTCGACGGGGACGTATTGGAGGCGGTGGCGGCCTACAACGGCGGACAGGGTCGCGTGCGCCGCTGGGTGCGGGAGAACGCATCGCTGCAGGGCCCCCTGTTCCACGAAGCGATGCCGGTGAGTGAGACGCGGGAGTACGTGAGAAAAGTGCTCGTCTCGGCAGCCTACTACGGGGAGCTCTACGAGGAGCGCTCGGTGGGCGAGACCGTGCGACTGTTCTATCCGGATCTGGAGGCGGTCTCCGAACCGGCAGCGCAGGAGGAATCGTGAGTATCGGGGAGGCGGCGTTGCTCGGGATGGTACAGGGGCTCACGGAGTTCCTGCCGGTATCCAGCTCGGGACACCTGGCGGTGCTCAAGCACGTGTTCGGACAGGGAGAGGTCCCGATTCTGTTCGACGTGCTCCTGCACGTCTCAACGCTGGCGGTGGTGGTGTTCATCTTCCGTCACCGTATTGCCGGAATCCTCCGGACCCTCAGCCGGTGGATCGCCGGGCGCGCCGCCGACAACGCCGACGCGGAGAACCTGCGCATCGTAGTGCTCGGCTTTTTGGCGACCGTGGTCACGGGGGGCCTGGGTATCACGATCTCCGGGCTCGAGCCCGGCCGGTACCCGAAGCTGGTGGGGGTTCTCTTTCTGGTCACCGCGGCACTGTTGGTTGCAAGTCGCTTCGCCGGGGGAGCGCGAGGGTATGCGGAAATGGGCGGTGGCCGGGCGGTGCTTATGGGCTTCGCACAGGGTCTCGGCGTGTTTCCCGGCATCTCGCGGGCCGGGGCGACCATATCGGCGGGACTCTTGAGTGGAATCGCCAGGCGGGAGGCGGCGGAGTTTTCCTTTCTCATATCCGTTCCCGCCATTCTCGGAGCACTGCTCCTGACGTTGCGTGATCTGGAGGCGCTCACCGCTGCGGTACCGCTCCCGGCGCTCATCGCGGGGATGGTGAGCTCGTGCGGGGTCGGTTTCCTGGCCCTAAAGCTGTTACTCCGGCTGGTCCGAGGCGGCCGATTGTATCTGTTTGCGCTCTATCTCGTGCCCCTCGGCCTGTTGACGATCCTTCTTACCTAGAAGCGGCCTCACGGCACGCAATCTCGCCCCGCGATCGACACCGCGCCCCAAACCGCCCCACGCCCAAAAGGCGCTCAAGCCCGCCGATGCGCGACCGATACAATAACAAGGAGGGGAACGACGGGAATGCAGCGGGTATCACAGGCGGTACTGGCCGGGACCCTCTTCGGGATCGGCGCCGTTCTACTCTCATCGCTTCTTGCTCACGTGCTGCCGACCGGAGACGGATTCTGGGCCGCCCTGCTCGCGCTTCCGGGCCGCGTGCTCTTCGAGAGCTTCCACGCGGCGGCGTTTCTCCTGCCGTTGTTCTTTGTTGTTTTTGGGGTTTCGGCAGTTCGGGGAGATGTCCGCATCTACGGCTTGCTGTGCATCAATCTCCTCGTGCTGCCTTTGCTTTCCTTCGCCCTGTCGCTCCGGCTCGCCTTCGATGCTGCGGTGGATGCGGCACCCGTGACACGGTGGGCGGCGGAGGTGTTTACCCGCCCCGGGGGCGCGTTGATATTTCTCACCGTCGGAGCCCTTCTTACCGTTGCCGTCATACGCGTTTCCCCGCTACAACGGACCGAAGGCCGGAGTAAGGCGCGCGGCGCCGGGCGTCGTGCTCGGGCCGGTTCGATGAAACCGCCACGGCGTATCGTGGCGCTTCTCGAGAACCGTGTCGGGGAGGGCGCCGAAACCGCCCGGCAGCACCCCGTGAGGAAACCCGACTGGCTTGCCGGCTTCGCCGAGGAGCCCGAGGTCCGGATGGGCTTCGGCGAGCTTCCCGAATACGATGAGGCGACCGACGCGGAAGAACTGGAGGCGACCGACCCGGAAGAGCCGGAGCCGGACGAGAGGGAGGTGCCGGAGTTCGACGAACAGGTCGGTGAGGACGACGACGAGGACGAGCTCGAGGTCGTGTATGCCGCCGGCCGGTTTCGCGACCCCGGTGATCACCACGACCCCGGCCGCTCCTACGGTCACGGTCCCGGTCACGGTCACGGTCATCGGCCGGCCGACGACGGCAACGCGCGCCCTCCTCGGGACGGAGAACGAGGCCGGTATCACGTTCCGATGGACGGGGTCCTCGATCAGTATCACGAGAGCAGCTACTGGGAAATCGACGGGGAAACCCGGGAGGCCGCCGAGGTACTGCGTTATACCCTCGAAGAGTTCTCCATCCAGGCCGAGGTGACCGGGATCCGTAAAGGCCCGGTTATCACCATGTTCGAAATCCTCCCCGCACCGGGGGTAAAGCTGGCCCGGATCACCAACTTGGCCGACAACATCGCCTTGCGTCTGGCCGCATCGAGCGTGCGGATCGTCGCGCCGATCCCGGGAAAGCACGCGGTGGGAATCGAGATTCCCAACAAGCAGCGCCATATCGTCAGCTTCATGGAGCTCATCCGTCAGGAGGAGTTCTGGAGCACGCGTCACGATATCCCCCTCGCCCTCGGCAAGGACATCCCCGGCGACGTGGAGATCGTCGACCTCACAAAGACGCCTCACCTATTGATTGCCGGGGCCACCGGATCCGGGAAATCCGTGTGCGTGAACTCCATCATCTGCTCTATCCTGTACCGGCGGAGCCCCGTAGACGTGAAGATGATGCTCATCGATCCGAAGATCGTGGAGCTGAAATTCTACAACGACATTCCGCACCTGCTGACCCCGGTCATTACCGACCCCAAGCGCGCCTTTCAGGCCCTGCAGTACTGCATCTACGAGATGGAGCGTCGCTACAGCCTGCTGGATTCCCTCGGGGTGCGAGACATCGGCGCCTACAACGAGAAGATAAGGAAACGGAATCTGGCCACCGAGCCGCTTCCCTACATCGTCGTGGTGGTTGACGAGCTCGCAGACCTCATGACGACCTCCGGCAAGGAGTTGGAGTCGACTCTTGCCCGGCTTGCAGCCATGTCGAGGGCCGTGGGTATCCACCTGGTGCTTGCCACGCAGCGGCCCTCCACCGACGTCATCACCGGGCTCATCAAGGCAAACATCCCTTCCCGGATTGCCTTCATGGTCTCGAGCAAGGTCGACTCGCGGATCATTATCGACACCGGCGGGGCGGAGAAGCTCCTCGGCCAGGGGGATATGCTGTTCACCTCCGCCTGGGACCCGTTTCCGACCCGCATGCAGGGGGCGTTTCTCTCGGACGAGGAGGTCGAGCGGGTCGTCGAGCACGTGAAGACCCTCGGCGAGCCGGAGTACATCGACGAGGAGATCTTCATCGATGATGAGGATGAAGAGAATCTCCAAGGCGATCTAGAGGATCCCCTTATGGAGCAGGCCATCGACATCGTCGTTTCGGCGAACAAGGCATCGGCCTCCTACCTGCAGCGTCGGCTGAAGATCGGGTATAACCGCGCAGCCCGGCTGGTCGAGGAAATGGAGCGCCTCGGCGTCGTCGGTCCTCAGCGCGGCAGCAAGCCCCGGGACGTTCTCGGCGCGCCGGAATCCTACTAACC
>JBKHEN010000024.1:0-25550 GCA_046540795.1 Spirochaetaceae bacterium
GACCGACGAGTCAGCAAAGAAGGTCGAAGAGCTCTTCGAGGAGTTGTTCAAACAGGGCCGCGTCATTCTCGAGGTGCTCACCTCCCTGCAGGAGCGCGGCCACGTGGAATGGACGCCCAAGCTCTCCGTGGGGGTACCCGTGTTCGACGAGCACCACAAACGCTGGCTGTCGATCATCGATGAGCTCTACCAGGTCATGCGCCGCGGCGCCTCGGACGAGGCCATGCAGAAGACCTTCGACGAGGTTCTCGCCTATACCGAGTATCACCTCGGCGCCGAGGAGCGGGCCTTCGAGCACTTCGACTATCCGCGCTCGGACGATCACAAGCGAATGCATAGGGAGCTGACGGAGAAGATCCGCTCCCTGCACGCCGACATGCAGACGGGCAACAAGCAGCTCGTCGCCCTCGAGGTCATGGAATTTCTCGAGAACTGGGTGGTCAAGCACATCATCGGTTGCGACAAGCTCTATCGGGAGTTCTTCAAGGACGCGGACGTAGCCTCGTTCCTCAGGGAGCAGATGCAATCCGCGGAAGCGCAAACAACGGAAAAGCGATGACACCGTATCCCCCGGGTCTCCTCGTGCCGGGCGGCGGGCAGCTCGGTCGGATACTTGCGGCCGCCCTGGCTTCGCCGGCCTACGAAGCCCCGGCGGCCGTGCGAATTACCGGAGAAGGGTGAAGGAGAAGAGAAGGAGGAGACGATGGTCGCCATCATCATGGGAAGCGACTCGGATTTGCCGGTCATGAAGGGCGCGGCGGAGGCGTGCGAGGAGCTCGAAGC
The DNA here is from genome assembly GCA_046540795.1 of Spirochaetaceae bacterium. GTDB lineage: Bacteria > Spirochaetota > Spirochaetia > DSM-27196 > PWMO01 > JAAAOH01. The sequence continues at coordinate 784 of JBKHEN010000024.1, forward strand.
TCCCTACGAACTGACGGTGGTCAGCGCGCATCGGACCCCGCAGCGCATGTTCGAATACGCCCGCAACGCCCGAGGGCGCGGTGTGCGGGTCATCGTCGCCGGCGCCGGCGGCGCGGCCCATCTACCCGGGATGGTGGCGGCGCTTACCACCGTGCCGGTGATCGGCGTTCCGGTGCAAACCCGGACGCTCTCAGGGGTGGACTCGCTGCTCTCGATCGTTCAAATGCCCAAAGGCGTACCGGTCGCCACGGTGGCAATCAACAACGCCCGAAACGCGGGGCTCCTGGCCCTGCGCATCCTCGCGGTCGCCGACGCCCGCCTGGCGGAGCGCCTCGACGCACTCACCGACGAGCAGCGTGCGACGGTGGAGCATACCGCGGCGGAGCTCGAAGAGGACGGGTGGCGAGCGTTCCTCGAGAAGCGCCGGGGTCGGTGATCGGGCCGTGATACGAGCTACGGCGCGAGGTGGGCTTCACCCCTAGGGGCTGAGACGGACTTCCAGGTTGGGAAGCACCACCGCCTCATCGAACAGCTCGACCTCGTAGGCGGTCCATAGATTGTGGACAGGCAGGAAAGCCCTGAGGTTGAGCCCGAAGCGGAGCGAGTCGTTCACCCGATACAGCAGCGAGCCGAGGACTTCGGGCAGCAGAAAGCGCGCTTCGGAGTAGAAGTACTCATACAGCCCACCCTTCTCCGAGCCTTCGATCGGCTGCACGGGAAACCGCAGGACCAGCGAGGGAGAGGCGCCCGCAATCACCGCGACGTTCTCTCCGAGTGACCACTCATACACGTAAGGAATGCTCAACAGAAGCCCCAGGGTCCCTGCGAGCTCCCCGGCGGCGGAGCCGGTCTCGCTCTGGGTAGGCACGACCTTGCCCTCCGGGGTCTCGAGATATTCCTGCCGGTAGAAGAACAGCGTCGGCGCAAAGCGCATCCGCGGGGCGACGTCTAGCTGCAGACCGACCCCTCCGGTGAGGACGAGGGGGCTTACGTCGCTTCCCTGCACGCTCTCGCCGTCGGCGTTCTCGGTGTAGCCGTTTCCGATCCACGCCTGTCCGAGGTGTAGATTCACTTCCGAGAGCTCCAGCGCCGGAAGCACGGCGGGAACCGATGACAGAAGGAGGCAAAGGGCGATCCCCTTGAGTCCGAGGCGTGGTCTGTAAACCCGGCACGGGACACGATGCCCCCCGCGCGAGCGGCTGTCACCTGAGACGCAGCTCATGATACGGGTCTAACTATACCACGCCTCACCGCGTGCTGCCACGATCGGAACGCCGGGTCAGTAGGCGCGCGCGAAAACGGCCATGTGGTGAGCCTCGTTACCCGAGACGATACATGTCTTGCCGGCGGCCTCTTCCTCGTTTCCGAAAGGCAGAACCCGGATGGTCGCCTTGGTGTCCTCTTTGACTTTGAGCTCGCTCTCGGTCTTCCCGTCCCAGGGCGCCACGGCAAAACCGCCCCCTTCGTTCAGGAAGTGGCAAAACGCATCGTAGTCACCGCCGTCGAAGTGGCGGGTGTTTTCCTCCCGGAAGCGGCGGGTCCGCTCGAAGAGATTGCTCTGGATGTCCGCAAGAAGGTCCCTGACCGCCTCCACCACACCTTCGGCGGACACCGCGCTCTTCTCCCCGGTGTCCCTGCGCACGAGGACCACGTTTCCGTTTTCCATGTCCCGGGGCCCACACTCCACCCGCACCGGTACGCCGTAGAGCTCCCATTGGGCGAACTTGTAGCCGGGGCTCGAGGTCTCGTCGTCGTCGTACTTGCAGCGAAAGCTCGTTCGCAGCTTCTCGAACACACCACGGGCGTAGGAGGTGACCTCCTCCCTGTTCCGGTTCTTGAAGATGGGGATTACCACGGATTCCACCGGCGCAAGACGCGGCGGCACGACGAGGCCCGCGTCGTCGGAATGCGCCATGATGAGCGCGCCGACCAGCCGGGTGGACACGCCCCAGGAGGTCGCCCACACGTAGTCGAGCTCTCCCTCCGGGGTCTGGTAGGTAACGTCGAAGGCTTTGGCGAAGTTCTGCCCCAGGAAGTGGGAGGTCCCCGCCTGCAGCGCCTTCTTGTCCTGCACCATCGCTTCGATGGCATAGGTATCCACGGCGCCGGCGAACTTCTCTTGCGCGGTCTTCACACCGGTGAGGACCGGGATGGCCATCCACTCCTCGGCAAACCGCCGGTAGATGTCCAGGATCCGCAAGGTCTCCTCCTGGGCGTCCTCCGCGGTGGCGTGAGCGGTGTGCCCCTCCTGCCAGAGGAACTCCATGGTCCGCAAGAACAGCCGCGTACGCTTCTCCCAGCGCAGGACATTTGCCCACTGGTTTATCAGAAGCGGCAGGTCCCGGTAGGACTGAATCCACTTCTTGTACATGCTCCAGATGATGGTTTCTGAGGTGGGGCGGATCACGAGCGGCTCGTCCAGCTCCTCGCCGCCGCCGTGGGTGACTACGGCGAGCTCCGGCGCGAAACCTTCCACGTGCTCCGCCTCCCGATGGATGAAGCTCTCCGGTATAAGGAGCGGGAAGTACGCGTTGGTGTGACCGGTCTCTTTGAACATGTCGTCCAGGGCCCGTTGCATGCGTTCCCACAGCGCATATCCTCGGGGGCGAATAACCATGGTACCCTTGATCGGGCTGTAATCTGCGAGCTCAGCGTTTAAGACGACGTCGACGTACCAGTCGGAGTAGTTTTCCTGCCGCGGAGTAATTCGTTCTGCCATGAAACCTCAAGGTGCGCGCGTGATGAGCGCTATTGTAGGCGGCGGTTTCACCCCCTGTCAACAAGCGGGAAGTATCGAGAAGCTTGTTGCAGCCGCCCCTGTCAACATGTTGCGCTGCCGGGGATTAAGCGATCCCCGTGCCGCACGATGATGTCCGTGACGAAAAATGCGGGTCAAATCGTTCTTGCTTGGTGAGTTAGGCGAATTCGTGCAACACGCTTCTTGACACCGTCTAGGGGTCTAGAGCGACGGTCTCTACCATATACCGGATCACCGTGTCGCTCTCGCGGACGGTCTCCTTCTGTACGACGATTACCAAGGACAACTCATCCGGACCAAGGTAGATGTGGCTGATACGATAACGGTTGACCCCGTCACGATAGTAGTCGGGACGACCCACGGTATGCTCTTCCCGGCCGCCCACTGCGCGATCCACTTCGAGCTCCAGATGGAACGCCGCACTCGCGGAGTCGCCCTCGCCGCGAGAAGACTGCACCAGGTCGACCTCGTACCGGTTGCCGGTGTTGAAGTCGCGGAACTCGATGTGTGACTTCGGTTCCTCACCGTCCACCAGAAGATACACGATGCGACCGGGGTTCAGGTGATCGATGTCGTAACGCTCCACCAGAGAAACGCTGTTCCCGAGAAGGGTTAGAAGCGCCCCGCGCCCATTCATGCCCGGGGAGAGGTCCACGTCGAAGGTCTTGCGTTTGACTCCGCCGTCGGCAAAGACGTTTTCCGCCACGTCCACGGCGTAGAGCTCGGCAAAGGGCTTCGAGGATTCCGAGTCAATACCGTACTGACCGAACATGAACGTTTCGGCATCCTGCGAGAATCCGAGGTTGACGAACCGCGCAACATCTCCGGCGTACAGGTAGCTCGACACCGCCAACAGCAGCGCCGCGAGTGCAAGCGCTCGTCTGTACATCAGACCTGCCTCCCTTCTGTAATAGTATCGAACGAAACGGCCGACACTATAGTGTTTTTCACCCGGCCTCCGATATACTCAAACGCGATGACACTCCTCGTGCGCAACATCATTCTGCGACTGGGCCTCGTGCTGATCTTCCTGCTGCTCGGCGGTTTCGTCGCCGGGCTGATCGTGGTGGAGATGCGGGCGGAGCTTGCTCTGCCGCAGGAGATGGCTCGCGCGGCAAGCCGGCTCGGCTATCAGTGGGAGACGAGACCGGATCAGCTGTACTGGATTGTTGCGGGTCTTTTCGCGGAGGGCCTTCTGTCGTTCGTTGCAATCTGGATCATGGTGCGGATGTTCCGGAAGACCACGGCCCCGGAGGTGTTCTTCTTCTCGGCCTTCGTCGTCACCCTTGCCCTCGATCTTGCAAAAGCGGGACAACTGATCGTTGCCCTGCTGCGCTCTCCACTGATGTACGGAGAGTTGTTGACCCGGGCTCAGTATTTCGGGCTGTTCCTCGGGCTCTTTTGCCTGATCAGCTCCAGCGTGTATCTCAGCGGCGTCGAATACCAGAAGACCGGCATGGTACTCGCTATAGCGGCGCTGCTCGCCTTCACGCTGTCCTATGCGTTGCCGGTGGATCCCACTCGACTGCTGCCCAACCTGATACATCCCGCCGGGGATCGCTCGATCATGCAGGCGTTGACCCTGGCGCTGGGGGCACTGGTGCTGTTGAACGGGGTGTATGCGCTTGCGGCGGTGCAGGAGCGCGGGTACATCGTGCTGCTGGCGGCCCTGTTGCTCGTCGTGGTCGGCCGGCTCCTCGTGTTCTACGTGCTCGCCCGGCCCATCCTGTACGCCGCCGCCCTCGGGATGCTGATCGCAGGAGTGGCGCTGTTCGTCTGGAGGATCAGGCAATTGTATCTGTGGCGATGATACGGTAAGCCCCGCGAAGGCGGGACTGTACGGTATCTACAGTGGCGGGAGTACCGTGGCGATAAGGCCGGTTCCGAGAGGAAGAACGATGTTGTCCAGATCCCGCAGCGGAAAGGCCTCAATGGTCGTGGCCACGGCCGCCACAAGTACCGCCGTCACCGGGCTGCCGGTTACCGCAAAGGCCGACAGGAATACGGCGATGTAGCAGAAGGTACTGCCCTCGAGGGTCTTTCCCTCGAGCTCCGGCATGGGCGTGAGCCCGAGAAGCTTGCCGCCGAGGCCGGCGAACCCGTCGCCGAAGGCAAGGGCGTACACCGCAATTGCTGCCGCCGGTGCGGGGTAGAGATAGAGCGCGAGCATGGCGCCGAGGCCGAGGGTCACCGGGCCGAGCTCGAAGCCCTTCCTTCCGTGGGTGCGGGAGGCAAGCACCGTTACCCGCGAAACGAAGGGAACCTGCGTCCCGTGCAGGCGCAGCATCTCCGCGGCTGTGTAGGACAGGGTGCCCGCCGCAAGGAGATACATCGTCACGTAGGGACCGAGCACGTGCGTCAGGGAAGGCACGAAGGCGATGAGCGCGTGAAGCGACTTACGCACCATTTCGGTGCGGATTCCGTCCCCGTATGAGGTGATGAGGCGTGTGCCGGTTGTCTGTTGCGCGAGAACGAACGGTTGTTGCATCTCTCGATCTACCTCGCTATGGTGCCGCCGTGGACTCCGAATCTCTGTTCGTCATGGAGTGCTTTGCAATAAGTATACCAAGTTTCTCCTACAAGAGACAACCCCCTAACTCTCAGTATTACGGCGGTTTGAAGATGAACATACGTCACCCGTCCCCGGAAACCGACAAGATCGTATGATTTTCTACACGAAGGCTTTCAAAAAACACTACCTCATACCGCCGCGGCCTAGGGTTGGGACCCCGGTGCTCCCGGTCGTCGCTCTGTTTATCGCGCTGGCGCTCCTCTCGGCCTTCGGCTATCCGGCGGCCCCGGCACCCCCGACAACGGTACCGACGACAGCCCCCACACCGTCGACGCCGCCTCCGGCGGCGCATGCTCGCTACACGGCGGCCCGCGAGGAGGCCGTCGAGGAGATCCTCGAGGCGATGAGCCTCGAAGAAAAGGCGGGACAGCTCTTGATGGTAGCGCTCACCGCCTCCGGTGACGGAGCCCCACTCACGAAGCTCGATGAGACGGCGGCGCGACGCCTCGCCGAGATCGAGCCCGGCGGTATCGTTCTCTACGGCGGCAACATCGAGGACGTGCAGCAGCTCGTGCGGCTCATCGCCGACGCGCAAGACGCCGTGGAGCTCCCGCTCTTCGTCGGGATAGACGAGGAAGGCGGGCTCGTCAGCCGATTGCGCCATCTCGGCAACGGTGAGGCCACGCACCTTCCGCCGGCGGCGACCCTGGGAGCCACGGGGGAGCCGCTTCTCGCCTACCGCGCAGGGCGCGCGCTGGCCCGAGAGCTGAGGTCACTGGGATTCAACATGAACTTCGCTCCGGTCCTCGACGTGGCGGCCCCCGGAGAGAACCCGTTTCTGGAGTCTCGAACCCTTTCCGGTGACCCCGGACTGGTCTCCCGCCTCGGCATCGCGTTCCTGCGCGGCATGCAGTATCAGGGGGTGAGCGCTGCGGTGAAGCACTTCCCCGGCCACGGACGGGCTACGGAGGACAGCCACTACGGTAACGCCGTAGCCACGGCCTCCGTCGACGAGCTCGCCCGCAGGGACTGGGTTCCGTTCCGGGCGGCGGTGGAGGCGGGGACCGACGCGTTCATGGTGGGGCATATCGTGGTGCCCGAGCTCACCGGTGAGCGTCGGCCCGCTACGGTTTCCCGGGAAGCCTTAACGGAGGCGGCGCGAGGCGAGCTCGGTTTCGACGGGCTTCTCATCTCCGATTCGGTGACCATGGCCGGGCTCGCGAAGGCCCTCGACGGCACAAGCGCGGCGCGGGAGGTCATCGCGGCGGGAGCGGACATCGTTCTCACCCCCGCGAGCCCGGTCCGCGCCCGGGAGGAGCTCGTCGGCGCCGTGGCGGAGGGCCACATCTCCGAGGAGCGGATCGACGCATCGGTACGCCGCGTGCTCCGGGCAAAGATCGACCGCGGGGTACTCGTTCCCGCCGGAGAGGTCTTCGAGCGTCGCTTCCCGCACCTCGAGGCACTGGACCCCCGCGAGGTCCTCGCGTCGCCGGAGCACCGCCGCCTGGTCGAGGCAATCGAGCGGCGGGCCGCTGCTGCCGCCGACGGCGGCACGCAGTTGTCGCGATAGGCGGGATGTATTAGGCTTGCCGCCGAAAGGAGCTTCTCAACGTGTCCGATTCGGCCTTTCCCGAAGGGTTTTTGTGGGGCGTAGCTACGGCAAGCTATCAGGTGGAAGGAGCCGTCACCGAGGACGGCCGCGGTCCGAGCATCTGGGACACCTTCTCCCATACTCCCCGTGCAGTCACCCACGGCCACACCGGCGACGTGGCCTGTGACCAGTATCATCGCTATCCGGAGGACGTAGCGCTCATGCGCCGGCTGGGGCTGGACGCCTACCGGTTCTCCATCGCCTGGCCGCGGGTCTTTCCCGAGGGCGCGGGACGGCGGAACGAGGCGGGCTTCGATTACTACAAGCGTCTTATCGATGAACTCGAGGCCGCCGGGATTAAACCCGTGGCTACCGTATACCACTGGGATCTTCCGCAGCCGCTCGAGGACGCCGGCGGTTGGCCGAACCGGGATACCGCCTACCGCTACACGGACTACGCGGCCGAGTGCTTTCGGGTGCTCGGCGACCGGGTGCCCATGTGGATCACCTTGAACGAGCCCTTTTGCAGCTCGATCCTCGGCTACCTCCACGGCGTCCACGCTCCCGGCCGGCAGGATCGGCCGGCGGCCTACCGCGCGGTGCACCATCTCAACCTGGCGCACGGTCTCGGGGTACAGGCATATCGGGAAGCCGGGCTCACCGGTCAGGTCGGCATCACCTTGAACACGATTTCCCCTCGGCCCGCCACGCGGCGGGAGGAGGATGCCGAAGCCGCCGACCGCGCGGCCGACGGTCACACGCGGATGTTCCTCGATCCGTTACTCGGAAACGGCTATCCGGAGCGTCACCTCGCCGCCTACCCGGAGGTGACCATGCCCGTCGAGGAGGGCGACATGGAGATAATCGCCTCTCCGATCGACTTCCTCGGAATCAACTTCTACTGGGAAGACGTCGTGAGCGCCGACCCCGAGGAGCCCGAGGGCTTCCGCATCGAGCCGCAGTATCAGGAGACTACGGCCATGGGTTGGCCGATCACGCCGCGCGGCTTCTATCGGCATCTCTTGTGGGTGCGCGAGCGCACCGGCGATCTGCCCCTCTACGTCACCGAGAACGGCGCGGCCATGCCGGATGAGCTCTCCGAGGACGGCGAGCACTGTCACGATCCCCGGCGCATCGAGTACCTGAGGAGCCACCTCGAGGCCTGCCGCGACGCCGTCGAGGCCGGCGTGCCCCTGCGGGGCTACTTTTTGTGGTCGCTCATCGACAACTTCGAATGGTCCTTCGGCTACACCAAGCGCTTCGGCATCATCTATTGTGATTACGTCAATCAGCGGCGGGTGCCGAAGGACAGCTTCTACTTCTACCGAGATGTGATTGCCGGATACGAGACATAGCTGCTGGTCCGAAGCAGCGCCGGCGTGCTGCGGGGCCGGCCTGCCGGAGCGCCGGCGTGCCGCGGGGCTGCGTGCCCGCCGCGGGAGAGTCAGCCGGCGCTCAGCGCCTCGAGAAAGGCTCTCATATAGGCCGGAAGGTCCGGCGGCCTGCGGCTCGAGATGAGGTTGCCGTCGACCACCACCGGTTCGTCGACCCAGGTAGCCCCGGCGTTCTCCAGGTCGTCGCGAATGGCCGGGGTGCTCGTCACGCGCTTTCCGGAGACAACGCCGGCGGATATCAGGACCCACCCGGCGTGGCAGATCATTCCCAGCACCTTGCCCTGCTCGTTCATGCGTCGTACGATCTCGCGCACCTCTTCGAAGCGCCGCAGCTTGTCCGGGGCCCAGCCGCCGGGCACGAGGAGCCCGTCGTAGGCTGCCGGATCGATGCGGGCGAAGTCGATCTCCGCCATTCCGGGAACCCCGTGCTTGCCCGTGTAGGTGGTGGTGGCCCGCTCGCCGGCTACCTCGACGGTCACGCCGGCCTCCTCGAGGCGCAGCTTGGGGTACCAGAACTCCAGATCCTCGAAATCGTAGTGTATGAAGGTCAGTACTTTCTTGTCGCTGAGTGCCACGGTGCAGTTCCTCCTGTGGCAAGTATACGAGCGAAGGCCCGCCCGAGGCCAGAGGCGAGGTGGACGGAGGCTTACAGACGCGACGGATCGAGGGCGGTGAGCCAGCGGCCCTTCGAAAGGACGTGAAAGCCCACCGCCGCAATGGCCACGTTCGAAATCACCATGGAGATCCAGATGCCGAGGGGTCCGAGCCCCACCGCCACGGCAAGCAGGTAGGCCAGGGGCACCCGCAGGCCCCACAGGCGCGCGACATTGAGGTACATGACCGGCTTGGTATCCCCGCCGCCCTGAAAGGCACCGTTTGCCACGGTGAGCATCGCGAAGGGAATGACCGAGATGGAGATCACCCGGAACATCACCGCGCCGACCTCGATCACCGCCGCATCGTCGACGAAAAATTGCACCACCACGTTTCCGAAGAAGAACGTCAGGACCATGCCGACACTGATGAACACGAGAATGGTCAGTATCGATTGTCGCAATACGGTCCGCGCCTGCTCCCGGCGTCCCGCCCCGATGCTCTGCCCCACCAGGGTCGCGGTCGCCCGGGAGAATCCGATGGCCGGCATGTTGAACAGCCCGATGATGCGGGTGCCGACTCCGAAGGCGGCAATGACGGCGGTACCGAAACTGTTGACGATACCCTGCAACACGATGAATCCCATCCCCGAGAGCCCCTGACCGACGGAGATGGGGGCGCCGATGCGGAAGAAGAGCCGGATCGCCTCGAGCCGCGGCCTCAGGTGACGAAGCTGCAACCGCAGCCCGCGGCGCCCCCGCAGGAGCACCGCCAGCGCGCAGGCCGATCCGGCGGAGCGGCTTATCACCGTAGCGATCGCGGCGCCTGCCACCTCGAGGCGAGGAACGGGGCCGATGCCGAAAATCAGCACCGGGTCGAGGACCACGTTGAGCACGATCGTGCCGGCCTGGATGTAGAGCGGCGTCATGCTGTCGCCGATGCCGTGGAGGGCGGCCTGCATGACGAAGAAAAGGAACATGAACGGCAGACCGGCAAAAATGATGCGGAGGTAGGACTGGGTCTGTGCAAATGCGTCGGGGGGTACCTGCAGCAGCGAAAGCAGCGCGGGAATGAGCACGCCGCCCGCAAGGGACAGGAGTGCCGAAAAACCGAGCAGGGCGGTGGTCATCTGGCCGAGGTAGAAGCTCTCCCGTTCGGGCAGCCCGCGACCTTTGGATTGGGCGATGAGCGTCTGGCCGGCGGTTGCAAGCCCTGAGCCGATGACGACGATGAGCATGACGATGTTGAAGGAGATCGCCACCGCCGAGACCGCCTCGCGGCCGATGCGGCCGAGAAAGTACGCGTCCGCGAGGTTGTAGAACATCTGAAAGAGATTGGCGAGCATGATCGGCGTCGCTAAGCGGATGAGGGTGGCGTAGAGCTCTCGGGGGTTCCTGATTTGCGAGGTAGGCGTTACCATGGATGCATGACCGAGTGGTCAGCGTAGCGCCGATTCGCGCGAAGCGCAATGCCCGACCGTCACTCGGAGAGGCTCAGGCTGCCGCCGGTCGTAACGAAGATCAGGGGGAGTTGCCGCATGAACGTGGGAGTTCTGAAAGAACGGCTGTCAGGTGAGCGGCGGGTGGCGCTGGTACCCGCGCACGTGGGATCGCTTACCAAGCTCGGTGCCGACGTGCTCGTGGAAAACGGCGCCGGCGAGGCGGCGGGATTCGCCGATGAGGCGTACGCCGAGAAAGGTGCGCGCCCGGTCGATCGGGCCACGGTGCTTGCCGAGGCCGATGCGCTCCTTACCGTACGTACCGCGGCGGCGGACCCGGACGGCTTCGCTCAAGATGCCGGGAGCATGAAGGAGGGACAGCTCGTCATCGGACACGCCGAGCCCTACGAGCCGAGCCCCGCCTTCCGGAAGGCCGCCGAGCGCAAGATTTCCCTCTTCGCCATGGAGCTCATGCCGCGGATCACCCGTGCGCAGAGCATGGACGCCCTCTCCTCGATGGCCAACCTCGCAGGCTACAAAGCGGTCCTTCTTGCCGCCGACGCGCTTCCCAAGATGTTTCCTATGATGATGACCGCCGCCGGCACCATCGTCGCCGCGAAGGCGTTCATTGTGGGAGTGGGTGTGGCCGGGTTGCAGGCCATCGCCACGGCGAAGCGCCTCGGCGCGGTAGTCACTGCCTACGATATCCGCCCGGCGGTGAAGGAGCAGGTGAAGAGCCTGGGGGCGAAGTTCATTGAGATGGAGCTCGAGACCGAGGAGGCGGAAGCGGCCGGCGGATACGCCCGCGAGATGGGTGAGGACTTCTACCGCCGACAGCGCGAGATGATGAGTGAGGTGGTGGCCGATCAGGACGTGGTCGTCACCACCGCCGCGGTTCCGGGGAAGAAGGCGCCGGTGCTAATCACCGAGGACATGATAAAGGGTATGGCCGCCGGCTCGGTGGTGGTGGACCTTGCCGCCGAGCGCGGGGGTAACTGCGAGCTCACCGAGCGCGGAGAGACGGTGGTCAAGCACGGGGTAACCATCATCGGGCCGGAAAATGTTGCCTCCACGCTTGCCCGTACCGCAAGCACCCTCTATTCCAAGAACATCACCAGCTTTTTCTCCGCCTTGGTCGAGGAGGGACGCATCGCGTTGAATGAGGAGGATGAGATCGTCTCCTCCACCCTGGTCACCCGGGGCGGAGAAGTAGCAAATGCCGAGCTCCGGCAACGGCTCGAAATGTAGGAGGCTCTACGATATGGATACAGCGCTTTCCTTCGTCAATATTCTCACGGTCTTCGTGCTCGCCGTATTCGTCGGGTTCGAAGTCATTACCAAGGTTCCCCCGATTCTCCATACCCCGCTCATGTCCGGGGCGAATGCAATCTCGGGCATCACCATCATCGGGGCTCTTCTTGCGGTCGGAACCGGACAGGAAACCGTCACGGTCGTGTTGGGATTCGCGGCTCTGGTCTTTGCCACAATCAACGTGACCGGCGGCTTCGTGGTGACCCACAGAATGCTCATCAAGTTCAAAAAGAGGGATTAGCCGATGAACTCTGCCGTACTGGTTAACGTTGCGTATTTGGTCTCCGCCACGCTGTTCATTTTCGGACTCAAGGGACTCACGCATCCGAAGACGGCGGTCCGCGGGAACATGCTCGGCGCGACGGGCATGCTCATCGCCGTGATCGTAACGCTGCTGAACGAGCAGATCATCGGCTACGGGCTGATCGTCACGGGACTCTTGATCGGCTCCGCAATCGGCATCATTCTCGCGCTCACCATCAAGATGACCGCCATGCCGCAGCTGGTGGGGCTGTTCAACGGCTTCGGCGGTATCGCCTCGGCGCTGGTAGCCGGAGCGGTCCTCTTTCAAGTGATGATGGGCGTGGCCGAGGCCGGTGGGGACCCGGCGGCCGCCGGCGCCGCGGGGATAGAGGCCAACCTGCAGTTCACGGTCGCCACGGTGGCCTCGGGGCTCATCGGGGCGGTGACGTTCCTCGGAAGCCTCATCGCCTTCGGGAAGCTGCAGGGACTCGTCACCGAGAAGCCGGTGCGCTACCCCGGTGAGCAGGTGGTGAAGGTCGTCGTTCTTGCCGTGGCCATCGGCGTAGCGGTCTACATCGTGCGCAACCCCGAGCTCACCGGGTACTACTGGGCGCTGGTCGGCGTCGGCGCGCTGCTCGGGGTCCTGCTGGTCATCCCGATCGGTGGGGCGGACATGCCGATCGTCATCGCGCTTCTGAACTCCTACTCCGGCCTTGCCGCCGCGGCGACGGGGTTCGTGCTCTCGAACAACATCCTCGTTATCTCCGGCTCCCTCGTGGGGGCCTCAGGCATCATCCTCACCACGATCATGTGCAAGGCGATGAACCGGTCGCTGCCCAACGTGCTCTTCGGCGGCGTCGGGGAAGTGCAGGAATCGGCCCAACAGGACGATATCTACGCGGGAAAGATCAAGCAGACCTCCTCCGACGAGGTGGCGATGATCCTCAAGACCGCCCAGCGCGTGGTCATCGTTCCCGGCTACGGCATGGCCGTCGCGCGGGCACAGACGCCGGTTCGGATGCTCACCGAGGCCATGGAGGCGGACGGCATCGAGGTGGAGTTCGGCATTCATCCGGTGGCCGGGCGCATGCCGGGACATATGAACGTGCTGCTTGCCGAAGAGAACATCTCCTACGACAAGCTGCGTGAGATGGACCAGATCAACCCGAGCTTCCCGCAGACCGACGTCACCATCGTCCTCGGTGCAAACGACGTGGTGAACCCCGTGGCCCGGGAGGCCGCAGACAGTCCCATCGCCGGCATGCCCATCCTCAACGTCGACCAGTCGCGCACGGTGGTGGTCATCAAGCGCAGCCTCAGCCCCGGCTTTGCCGGCATCCCCAACCCGCTCTTCGCCGCCGACAACACGCTGATGCTCTTCGGCGACGGGAAGGCGGTGATGGAGCAGCTGGTCGCCGAGTATAAAGAGGCCTGAACGGCTGCAACACGCTTGTTGATACCGCCTAGCGGCCGGCGTCGTAGCCCGGCTCGCCCTCGAGAGAGGAGTCGTAGATCGTGCGGCGGCGGTTGAGCTGGAATGCCGCGACCGCGGAGACTCCCACTGCGACGCCGTGCTGCATGCCGAAGAGCTCGATCCCGATGACCGCTGCGGCAATGGGTACGTTCAGCGTGCTTGCGAGCATCCCGGTGAACCCGGCGGCAATCAAGGTGTGGTAGGCAAGCGAGCCCTCGGCGGCTCCGGTCGCGGTGGCGACGACCCGGGCGAGGAGCATCCCGATGATCGCGGCCGGCCCGGTGAAGCCCGCGCTGAGCCCGGAGCCGACAGTGATGGAGTTCGCTACCATCTTGAGGAGCGCAAGCAGCACGAGGACGGCGACGATCGGAATCTCCGGGGGGAGGTTTCCGTAGAGCGTGGCGCGGCCGCCGGCGGCGAGGTCCGCGATGAGGGCGTCGCTCGTGCCCATGAGGTACGGGTTGATGAGCCAGGTGAGGCCGGCGGCAATGAGCGTGCCGGTGAGGACCCTCGGTACGACGCCGGTGCGGCGCTCCCGTCCGGCGATCCGCGACACCATGCCGTAGAACAAGCTGTAGGATCGGCCCATGAGCCCTGTGATCGCCGCAATGACGAGAACGGGCAGCAGGAGCTCCGGTTGCTCCGTAGTTGCCGGAGTGGAGAGGGCACGAAGGGGCGGTTGAAGCAGGGGCGGAACTCCGGCGAGAATGCCGAGGTGCGTGCCGATGGCGCCGGCGATAACGGCGGGAAACAGCAGCCGGTACTGCACTGCGCTCTTCTGCAGGATCTCCGCGGCAAATATCCCCGCGCCGACGGGGCTGCGGAAGATTACCGCCACCGCTGCGGCGAGCCCGGCGGTGGAAGCGGCGTGCAGGTCGGCATCGGTAAAGCAAGTGTTGGGAAGGCGCTGTCCGATGGCCGACACCACACCCGCCGACACGCGGCCTAAGGGCCCCACGATGCCGCCGACGCCGAAGGTTCCGAGGGTCGCCAGGGAGGCGAGGTATTTGCCGAAGGTTTCACTCGGTGGCAGCCGCCCGCCTCCGGAGCGGTGCCCGTGGACGTAGGAAGGAACGCCTTCCCCGGCGCAGCGGGGGTCGATGCGGTATATGAGCGCTCCGGTCACCAGCGCCCCGGCGAGGGCGAAGAGCGGCAGAGGTATGCCGGTGTCCAAAAAGGTGCGATGCATCAGCCTGAGAAGGTATACGAAGCTCCCCACTACCGCCGCACCGCTTACCCCGGCGACCACACCGATGACGATCCATTTCAGGAGGAGAGCCGGTGAGCGCTCGTCTGTCGGGCGAAACATCTGTGGAGTCGGCATCGCTCCCGGCTTTGCTCCAGGTCCGTTCAGGAGTTACTCGTCTTCCTCTTGAAACTTCGACGAAACGGTCCGGATGTTCGGAAGTACCTTGAAGAACACGTCGATCAGCTCGGGGTCGAACTTGGTACCCGAGAGCCGCCGCATTTCCTCGAGGACGTCCTCTTCTTTCCACGCGTCCTTGTAGACGCGCTTGCTGCTGAGAGCATCGAACACGTCACAGATAGCCACGATGCGCCCGAACAGCGGGATCTCCTCTTCGCGCTTGCCGAGGGGAGCGCCGTCATCCCCCGATTTGGTGGGATCACCGGTATCCGGGTCTACATGCCCGGGATAACCGGTGCCGTCCCAGTTCTCGTGGTGATTCAGCGCAACCACCTGCGCAACATCGTCAAACTCCGACTGTTTGTTGATGAACAACCGCGCGCCGTGGAGGGTGTGGGATTTGATGATCTCGTACTCCTCCGGGGTGAACCGCGCCGGCTTCTTCAGCACGATATCGGATATGGCGACTTTGCCTACGTCGTGTAACATGGCCGCCATGCGGAGATTGTCCTTGGTGCGCTCGATCTCCTGCTCCTCGTACCCGCGACCGGTGGCCCACCGCTCGAAGATCTCCACCGCGTAGCCGGCCACTCGATTGACGTGCTGCCCCGTTTCCTTCGGATCCCGCAGCTCCGCCATGCTGATCATCCGCAGCAAGATTGCGCGCGTCATTTGCGCTCGCTGCAGGGCTACCGTAGCGTTGGTGGCAAAGTGCATAAGCACCAGCTCATCTTCCTTGTTGAACGGAACGGGTCGGCCGTTCGCCGAGAGCTTGTTGATGAGCTGAATGACACCGAGGTTCTCTCCCATGTTGGTACGCAGGGGTACGGCAATCATGGAGCGGCTCGTGTAGCCGGAGACCCGATCATAGCCGGGGTCGAACCCGTAGGGAGCGTCCTCGGGAATCCGGTAGACGTTCTTGATGTTTAGGGGCTCTCCGGTGGCCGCGGCGTAGCCGGAAATGGTGTGAGTGCTCACCGGCACGGTGAACACCTTGTAGATCAGCTTCTCCCCCGGCGGCAGCTGGGCCTGCAACGTGTCGTTCTGGGCGTAGTTTATGACCAGCTCATCGCCGCGACGGATATAGATCGAGCCTGCGTCAGCGCCGGTCACCCGGCGTGACTCGGTGAGGATGCGCTCGAGCAGGACATCGAGATCCTGGAGTTTGTTCAGTTCAGAGTCGAGGCTGATGATTTCCTTGAGCTTTTGCCTGTCGGATGCCATCGTATGTCCTCTATATCGGCGAATAATCTAATGTATATAGCATTCGCGGCCAGAGGATATCATCACCCGGTACCCCCTGCTCACGGCTCACGGCGGGGCCTGCTGCGGCCGTCCTGCCGTGCAGGCATGCGGCCGCGCGGCCATACGGCCGGCGGCCATCCTGCCATGCGGCCGGCGGCGAGTTATCATTGACCTCGGTTTATCCCGGCGACTATACTGCCCGTACTCTCATGCACAAGCACCATTCGCGACACCGTCGGCGGGGCTTCGGCTTCGGACGGCGGCACAGACATCCACACGGCCCCGGCGTCCGGGAGGCCGAGCTTACGGTTGCCGACCTGGCGGTCGGAGAGACGGCGGTCATCACCGGCTACCGGGGTGGTGGCGCGTCCTACCGGAGCAAGCTCCTGTCGATGGGGCTCACCCGGGGAACCAGAATTCGCCTGGCCAAGGTGGCGCCGTTCGGAGATCCGGTAGAGATCGATGTCCGGGATTTCAGGCTCTCCCTGCGCAAGGAGGAGGCTCGGATACTCATGCTCGAGCGCGATGATGGGCATCACGTCGGCGGTCGGTGGGACCCGGACCGTAAGGAAGGCTCCGATCCCGGGGATACGAGCGGCGGCACCCCGGGGGCGGGTGGCTCACAGGCGTCGTAGTCGCTCCCGTATCGAGGGGTCGAACTCCGCAAGCCCGGCATCCGATAGCCTGAAGGTCAGCTCCAACCAATTTCGGTTCTGCCGCACCACGCGGGAGAGCTTCATGAGCCCCTCCTCCACGTGGCCCGCGGTGAGCAGACTGACGCCGTGCCAGTACTGCAGCTCCAGATTTTCCGGGAGGAGCTCCTCCGCGGCTCTAAACTCCGCCAGGGCGGTCCCCACGTCCCTACGCTCCATGGCGGCATCGCCGGCGTCGGCATGCCGGTAGGCCCTGTCCACACCGAGAAGCCGCTCCAGTTCCGAAAGCGGACTGTGATGATCCTCCACGCGCAGATCGAGCACCCGGTCCTCGGCGACCCGACCGGTGGCGTCGCTGCGGACGATTACGATGGCCGCCGATTGCCGGCCGCGAATGTCGCCTCCCTCATACTCCGCGGCCTGGAGCGCCGCAAGCATACGCTGCGGAAGCGGCTGCTCCCGGGCGTCCTCGAAAGCCCGACCCATGGCGTCCCATACCGTGTCGGAAAGCATCATGTTCGCCTGACAGGAGTAGTCGGCGCCGCCGGTGTGTCCCGCCTCGGCGATGCAGCGCGATCCGGTATGGGCGGCGGGCGGGAAGCCGGGGGCAAGAAGCGCGAGCTGGCGGTAATCCCGACCGTCGTCGGCGGACAACAGTCGATCGAGAGCTTCCGCCGGGTCGACGCCCTCGGCAAGCAGCGCAAGCCCGTCGGGGCCGAACTGCAGGTTCACGAGCGCCTGCGTTGCCACCACGCCGACCCCCGGTCGCACCCACGGAACCGCCGAGCCGACCGAGAAGTAATGCGACTGAACCGCAACGCCCATTTCCCCCGCGGCCTCGTCGATCGCAACGATCGAATAGGTGTGCGCATACCTCGTCATCATGTGATCGCATTATACGCCCCGGCAGCCGGCTTTACCAGGACTCACCCCGGCAGCCGGCTTAACCGGAACGCGTCGGCACGCCCGGCTGCGGCTCCGCCGCATAGGGCGGGGCTAGAACCGCCGCGCCGACCGGGGTTTTCGAACCTCCACCGCTTCACTCCACCCCGGCATACGATAGCGGTACACCGGTACGATCCGTATCCGTCCGCCGTGGCCCGCCGCCTCGGCGGCCACGCCCCGCAGCGACACGAGCGCACGCTCGAGCGCCTCCGCCGTCTCGTCACCGAGACGGTACGTGAAGAACGCCGGATTGGTTCGCCGCACGTAGCCGAGAACGACACACGCCGCCCGATAGATATCCCCCGCCGAATGAGGTCTGCCGAATCGGCGCAGCGGCTTCACCGCGCGGCGCTTGAGATTGTAGTAGACAGCGTCAAGCATGACCGGTATGTGGAAAAACCGGGTCAGCGTCTCGGGATCGGTGATCTCCGCGGCGCGGTTGACCTCCCGCCCGCCGGGATCGCTAACCCAGAGCTCCAGCTCGAAATCCTCCCACTCCGGCTCGGTGCGGCCTCCCTTGTCCCAGTCGGGGATCAGCGCCTCGATGTGATCGAGAATGTACTCGGCGTGCTCCTCCATCTGCTGCTTACGCGGTTTAGAGTGGTCGCGCTCCGGCACCGGAATGGGTCGGCCGATCCAGGTCTCCAACCGGGGATGACGGAGGCGGAGAGCCCGATGAATCGCCTCGTGCACCCCGCCGAAGCCGACCGGCACGACCGGCGCGCCGGAGGCGAAGCTCAGCCACGCCACGCCTCGATGCGCCGACTTGCGGGCCGCCTTCCAGATTCCCCCTTCCGGGAAGATGCCGACCACCCGTCCCTTTTCGAGCACCTTCTCGGCGGTCATCAGGGCTTTCCGGTCCATCTGTCCCCGCCTGTAGGGGATGTAGCCGTAATAATCGGCAATGTAGCGATAGCGTTTGTCGAGCGGGATGTCGCCGGCGCCGAGGATCTCGAGGTTGCGGGGGCAGACGGAAACCATGAGAAACACCTCCATAATGCCCCGGTGATTGCCGGCCACGATGAACGGGTCCTTTCGTGGGAAGTTCTCCGCACCGTGCACGGTCTGGCGGGTAAGTGCCCACAGCAGGAACTTCCCGATGTAGCAGGCGATCCGCCGACGATACCGTCGCTCCGGAACGGTTATTGTGTTCCTCATCTGCCGCGAATGATATGATATGCCGACCACTTGCACAAGGAGCGGATCGTGAGTGAGGACGCGCAACCTCGGCAGGTTCGATTCTCGACACTGATCGCCTACGGGCTCGGAGACATGTTCGGCGGCGGCTCGTTCACCGTGATCGGGCTGCTGTTCATGTTCTTCCTCACCGAGTTCGTGGGGCTCGCCCCGTTCCTCGCCGGGATGGTCTTTGCCGTGGGGAAAGGTTTCGATGCCGTCTCCGACCCCCTCATGGGCTATATTTCCGACCGCACCCGAAGCCGGTACGGCAGGCGGCGGGTATACTTTCTCGCCGGAATCGTGCCGATCGCCCTGAGCTTTGCGGCGCTGTGGGTACCCGTCATCGTCGGCCCTCAATGGGCCCGGGCCCTGTACTACGCCTTCGCCTACGTGTTCTTCTCCGCGGTGTTCACCATGGTAATGGTGCCCTACTCCGCGCTCAACGCCGAGCTCACCCGTGACTACCGCGCTCGCACGCGGCTTTCGGGAGCCCGCATGGTGTTCTCGCAGTTCTCGACGCTGCTTGCGGGAACGCTTCCCGGACTCATTGTGGACCTTGCCCCCGGCGCCGATGCCACGGGCTACCTGCTGATGGGAACGGCCTTCGGGGTGTTCTACGCGCTTCCCTGGATCCTGGTGTTTCTCGGCACCTGGGAGCTCCCCGACTATGTCCGCCCTGCGCGGCAGAAGATCACCGCCTATTTCAGGGAGTTCTTCCGGATCTTTCGCAACCGCGTCTTTCGCATCCACATCGCTATGTATATAGCCGCCTACAGCGCGGTGGATATTCTCATGGCGGTATTCGCGTACTTCGTTACCTATTATCTGGAGCGTCCCGGGCTCTACTCCCTAGCGGTCGGCAGCCTCCTCATTGCGCAGATCGCCATGCTCCCCGTCTACGTGCGCGTTGCGAATGCCCGGGGGAAAGGCTTTGCCTATTGCCTGGGGATGGGGCTCTGGGCCGGCGGCTTGATTCTGGTGTTTTTTCTGGCGGGCCCCGAGACACCGGCGTGGCTCATTAGCGCCCTCTGCGTGGTGATGGGGGCGGGGCTCTCCGCCGGAATACTCATCCCCTGGGCGATCCTGCCGACCGTCACCGACGTGGATGAGCTCATTACCGGGCGCCAAAGGGCCGGAACCTATTCCGGAGCGATGACGCTGTTCCGCAAGCTGGTGCAGGGCCTGGTCGCGGTCCCGATGGTCGGCGTGGTGCTGGAGCTGATCGGCTTCGTCTCCAATCAACCCCAAACGCCGGAGACCGTCGAGCGGCTGCGGGCCTTTTTCGTCTTCGGTCCCGTCGCGCTCATCGTTGCCGGCATCCTCGTGGCGACCGCCTTCCCGATACTGCCCGAAACGCACCGCATCATCCGCGCTGAGATCGAGCGGCTGCGCGCAGGCGGGCGCAAAGAGGACGCAGACGAAAAAACCCGTGACGTCTGCGAGACGGTCACGGGTCTTTCCTACGGGGAACTCTACGGGGGAGGCTGAGCCGGAGGCTCAGCGGTGACTCAGCTTACGTCTTTCAGTTGGAGGCCGTTCTTCCTCAGATAGGCGAGCAGCCCGAGCTTGTTCACGCTGCGAAGCGCGCTGGTGGACAGCCGCACGCGGACGGTCCTGCCGAGCTCCGGCACGTAGAGCCGCTTGTCCTGAATATTGGGCTTCTGCCACTTCTTGGTCTTATTGTGCGCGTGGGAAACGTTATTTCCCGAAAGGGGCTTCTTCCCCGTGATCGTGCATTTTCTCGACATGGTTCGGACTCCTCTTTGCGTGAGAGTCCAATGTATATCGATTTCGCTACGGTTCGTCAAGCGCCCCCTTCGCGAAACTCCTTGCGGAACCGTTCACGATGCGCCGACTACACCGGCTGTCACGAGGCGTCGACGGTTTCGAGCACCGCCTTTCCCTGCAAATGATCGAGCCCGAGCAGCCACTTGTAGGTATTTCCCCGGGGAGAGGGGATACGCACCCTGTAGAGGTCTCCCCGAAAATAAAACTCCAGCGGCTCCCCGTTCTGGATGTTCGCCCCCTCGATCTCATGCAACGGAAAGGTCCACGTTCCGTCGGAGCCGATAAACCGCACCTCCTCCGGATAGAGCTCGAGCCGTCCGCGTCCGACCGTCTGAAGCGGCATCGACTTGAACCCGCGGGAGAGGTCGGCCACTTCCTCCCGCATCAGCGGGACCCCGGCTGCCCCGTGACCGTCGAGGTATGCTTTGAACCGCTCAATTTGCCAGACGTTCCAGGCGCGAAGGTCTTCGAAGCGCAGCGTACCCGACACCGGCCGGAAGAACCCGTAGGGACCGTAGCGTACGGTGTAGCCGCAGGCCCGACAACGGAGCAGGTTACCCGCAGAGCGCAGGGTGTGACGCCTCTCACAGGTGGGGCAGGTAAACAGGACCGCCTCGATGTACTCCGCTCGCCGCCTGCCGCCGAAACGGATCATCGCCTTGCGCTGATAATCGAAGTCATCGTGGGAAAGAAGCCGCACGAGCTGTTCGTAGACCTGCGGCACCGTCATGTCTTTGAGCTGCTCCGGGGTGAAGCCGAGTTTGTACTCGATGTGAACCCGGCCGCGGCGGATAGACCGCGCCCACCGCGGCAGGGAGAGAAACGCCCCTTTGAGCTCCACGATCACCACCGGTACCTTCAGCGACTTCACGAGCTTGGCGGTGGAGTAGTAGATGGGCAGGCTGTGACCGTCCCATGTACTCTGCCCCTCGGGAAACACCCCGATGATACCGCCGCGGTGCTTGATGCGCACGATGTTCTTGACCGTCTCGAAGTCCGAGAGCGCCTTCGTCTTGGGGATACTCCCGACCAAGGAAAGGCCGAAGCTGACGAGCCGCGAGCGAAAGTTGGAATCCGAGACGACGTAGTGTATCGGCGCGGGAACGTGGGCGTTGAGCATAAAGGGGTCCCACATGCTGCCGTGATTTCCCATGATGAGATACGGCGGCTTCAGGGTGTGGACGAGCTCCGCGTTCTCCGGAAAGGTCCGAAAACGCCACTTGAGATAGTTCCCCACGGTCGCACGGATGAACCGGTGCGTGTGCTTGGAGGCGCGGATCTTTCGCAGTTCCCGTCTCCTGTCGCGTCGGATCTTGCGCTGCGGCCGTCCGTGCGGATCGCCCATCGGTGCCCTCCCGTGTCGGCAGCATTATAGCGCAAAGGGAGAACCTGTTCCACAGATTCGGGATTTCGGTCTATAGTTGGCCTCCATGGCACCGGCTCCCACGGCCCACCCGGGTCGAGTCACCGGCGCGCTCGTGCTCGCGCTTACGGCTGCAGTGACATACCTCGCCTTTGCGGGACCGATTCCTCTCGAGGACCCGGGTCCCGGAGACGCGCTGTACTTCCTCCTCCTCGCCCTGCATGGCCTCTGGGGAGGCGGACTGCTCCTTCGGCGACCGCGCTATGGCCTGCGGTACATCCGGCGGTTCGTCCGGGTGCCGGAGTTTCTCCTGTCCTACGCGCTTCTGCTGTTCCTGTTCGCCTACTTCTTCGCCCTCAACGCGAACATGGACTACGTGCAACGCTTCATCGAGAGCGGAGGAAACCTCAGGCTGGCGGTGGACAGCACCACCGAGCGAGCCATCGCGGTCCTGCGATACGTCCCCTTCCTCGCCCTCGACGGGCTCATCTACCTCTACCTGCGTTTGCGGCACTACCGGGTAGTAGCCGCCGTCGAGCGGCGCCTTCGCGTACACCGCCGCGGCCGTCTCGGACCGGAGCGCGCGGGCCGAGCCGTGAGCCCCACGGGGGATTTCGCGCGGGTGTGGGGACTTACGCTGGTATATCTGTCGGTGTTTCTTTCCACCGCCTCCTTCCCATCGTTCATCAGCCTGGACGGCTTCCCGGCCCTCGGCTGGATATCCCTGGTTCCGTTGTTTCTGGTGCTGCGCGCCCAGTCCTTCGCCCGCGGCGTGTTCTACGGCGTTGTCTACGGGGTTTTCACCACGTTACTCGTGAACTACTGGCTTGCCACCTTCAGTCTGGTCTCTCTGCAGTCGGCGGTGGTGATCTTTTTCGGATTCTATCTGCTGTCGATGCCGCCGGCACTCCTGCTCTATCATGGGACGAGACGCTTGAAGTTCCTGGTGCTGCCCCTCGCCTGGACGGCCTTCGAGCTTGCCCGCTCCTCGGGATTCCTCGGATATCCCTGGGCCCTCGTCGGGCACTCGCAGTACCAGGTCGTCCCGCTACTGCAGATAGCCTCCGTCACCGGGGTGTGGGGCGTAAGCTTCCTGGTGGTACTCGCAAGCTCCGCCCTCGCCCACGTTCCGGCCATGGACGGACGGCGCTTCCGGGCTGCGCCGGTGCTCACGGCGGTACTTGCGCTCGGCGTCGCTCTCGGCGCGGGGCAGCTCACTCTCCTCGATAAGGCGCCGCGAATCTCGGACGCGGCAGAGGCCGAGGTGGAGCGTACTCCCGCGGCAACGCGCCCCGCCGTAACCCCGGAGCCCGTTGCCGATGGCGCGGCCGCCGAGGAGGATTCTCGCGTCCGGGTCGCGCTCGTTCAACAGAACTCCGACCCCCGCAAGCATGAGTATCGGCGAACCCTGGGATCCCTCAGGCGGCTGACAGACGAAGCCCTCGAGCACGACCCCGATCTGGTGGTCTGGTCGGAAACGGCGTTCGTGCCCAACATTCGCCGCTGGAGCCGGGAAGACCCCGAACGCTACCGGCTGGCCCGGCTGGTGGATGAATTCCTCGCGTATCAATCGGGAATCGGCACGCACCTGCTCACCGGCAACGACGACTACCGCCGGGTCCTCGACGATGAGGGAAACGAGGTGGACCGTCTGAGCTTCAATGCGGCGGTCTTTTTCGGCTCCGGGGGGACCCGGCTCGAGACGTACCACAAGATTCGTCTCGTACCCTTCACCGAATACTTCCCCTTCGAAGAGAGTCTACCCGAGGTTTACGAGCTGCTCCAGGAGTTCGACGTGCATTTCTGGGAGCCCGGGGAGGAGAAAACGGTCTTCGAGCATCCCCGCATGCGCTTCTCCACGCCGATCTGCTTCGAGGACATGTTTCCCGGGGAGGTACGGGGTTTCGTTCGAAACGGGGCACAGGTCATCGTAAACCTCTCAAACGACTACTGGTCGCTCACCCCGGTACAGGCCAAGCAGCACTTCGCCGGGGGCATGTTCCGCTCCGTGGAGAATCGCCGGCCGGTGGTGCGGGCCACCGCCTCGGGGCTGACCGCCCACGTCGACCGCTGGGGACGCATCCTCAGGACCGCACCCTTCTACGAGGAGGCGTTCCTCGTGACCGACGTCCGCGTTCCGTCCGGCGAGACAACTACGCCCTATACCCGATACGGAGACTGGTTTCCCGTGGCGGCAGGGGCGGCGGCGTTCCTGCTGTTCGCGCTGTCGGTTCCGGCGCACCTCCGGGACTACCGCTCCCCGCAGGCCGTAGCGCGGCGGAGACTCGAGCGCGAGCGGCGGGAGTTCCTTCGCAGAAAGCTTGTCGCCCGCCGTCGACGCGCGCGATTTCGGCCATGGCCGCGGCGCAGCGGGCGTAGTGGACGCAACGGGCGGCTCAACGGGGACGGAGGCTGATCTCCACCCGGCGATTGCGCTGCTGCTCATCCGGATCGCGGGTGACCGGCTCTTCCCCGCCAACTCCGCGCACGGCCACCTCGCCCGCCGGCTCCCATCCCTCGGAGAGCAGATATTCGTACACGTTCCGCGCCCGCTCCCGCGAAAGGCCGTACCTGCCCTGTTCGGTACCCGCGAGCGCCGTGTGGCCGACGATATCGACTTCGCGCTCAGTATTCGACTCGGCCGTCTCTTCCGCGGCGGCAAGCTCTTCGGCAATCCCCGCGAGCTCTTCCCGCGTGGGCTCGGTGAGCTCGGGACTGTCGGGGCGAAAATAGACGGTCCACTCGCGAGGCGACGGCGTGGCCGGCTCCGGATCCGCGGGCTCCGGCTCTGCGCCCTCCTCCCGCCTCTCCGCCGCGGACACGTCGTCCCCGGCGGCCGGCCCGTCCGCGGCCTCGTCCTCGGCGGCTTCATCCTCGGCGCCGGTGGGCTCATCGGCGGCCTCATCCTCGGCG
>JBKHEN010000025.1:0-25427 GCA_046540795.1 Spirochaetaceae bacterium
GCGGGCCGCGCCGCGATTCCGGCGAATCGCGGCCGCCGGAGTGTTGCTCCTGTTTGCCTCGAGCCTGGTTGCGGCGCAGGATTCGGCACCGGAGCCGTATGCACCGAAGGAGTTTCCTCAATGGTCGCGGGATCTGCGGCGGGGTGAGATCATTGCCTTCGGAAGCTTTCCCATTGCTCTATTGGTTTCCAATATCGGATACGACGCGGTTCGATTCTTCCGGAAGAGCCTGGAGGCGGGGGAATGGAACTACACCTACGCCCCGTGGTTCTTCGGGCCGCCGGAGAAGCCGCCGTTGACCCAACAGGAACGGGTCGGGGTGCTCATGACGGCGGCGGGGGTCTCCGTGGGCGTCGCTCTTATCGACTACGTAATCGGGCGGATCCGGGAGGATCGCGAGGGGTCATGAGGCATCCCGAGGAGGCGTGCGCCGGTGAGGGGCGCGCGTACGTGTCGTCTCGAGTCGGCATGGAACAGGCCGGCATGCGGGCCGACCGGTTTGTGAGCGAAGTGCTCGGGCTTTTCCCACGCAGCCAACTGGAAAGCAGGGGCGCCGAGATCTACGTCGACGGTCGTCCCGTGAAGTATGCTCGACATCTGAAGGAGGGGGAGGAGGTCGGCCTCTGCTACGGACCGCTGCCGGCCCCTGATTTGCAGCCGGAGGACCTCCCGCTTTCGGTGATCTTCGAGAACGACGACGTTCTCATTATCGACAAGCCCCAGGGCATGGTCGTGCACCCGGCACAGGGGAACTATAGCGGCACGCTCGCCCACGCGGTCCTGCATCGACTGAACGGGCCCGAGGCGATGCCCGGCCAAGAGGAGCTGAGGCCGGGGATCGTTCATCGGCTGGACAAGGATACCTCCGGGGTCATAATCGTTGCGAAGTCCCCGGATGCGCATGAATCAGTTGCGCGACAGTTCCACGACCGCAGCGTCCGGAAACAGTACCTTGCGCTGACCAAAGGCGTTCCGAACCCGAGGGTCGGTCGTGTAGAGGGAAGTATTGCTCGGGATCCGCACAACCGCAAGCGGTTCGCCGCCGATCAACCGCAGGGCAAAGAGGCGATTACGGATTATCGGGTCCTTCGTGCCTTTGAAACCGCGGCACTGGTTATTCTAGAGCCGAAAACCGGACGGACCCATCAGCTGCGGGTGCACTTAAGTCACATCGGGTGTCCCATCCTCGGAGATCCGATCTATGCACGGCGGAGTTCCGGGTTCCCGGAGGCACGCCTGATGCTCCACGCCCTGAGCCTGCGGCTACGCCTTCCGGGAGAAACGACTGAACGGACCTTCACGGCGCCGGTGCCTTCCCGCTTCCGAGAGATCGTCGGGGCTCTCAGTCTTCGGGCTCGGGGCTGAGATCGATGTTGGTGGAGCGCTCGACGCCGATCGTCGAAGGCGGCCCCTCACGGGGCATCACCAGCGTTTCCGGAGGCAGCGAGAGCAGGCGTTCCCGCACGGCGCGACGCATGAGAACGCCGGAATAACCGGGTTGCTCGGCGATGATCGTACCGGCTGAGAGCACGGGGCCGCTAAACAACAGATGCCCGCATCGGAACACCCGAGTATCCGGGACATGCGGGGAGATAGTCCGCGCCTCGATACTGTACATACCGAGGGTCAGCACGTCGCCGTCATCGGGTATCCGGGTCGAAAACCCCGCGATATCGGGCTTTCCGCCGTATATGGAGGCGCCGTATATTTTGCGCAGCGTCCCGATGCCCCGGAGGAGAGTCTCTTCCGGCCGCGTGACCAGCACGGCGGTGAGGGAGAGGCCCTCGGATTCTATAAAATCCAGAACGGGCGCCTCAAACCGGGCGGGGTCGATGATAACCGCCATCCGAGTCACCGGACACGCCAGGACGTACACGTTCGTGAAGGTCGACACACTGTAGTGGGCGAAGAGGATCATGTGCGTGGAGGCTCCTCGAAGGTCGCGTCCTCGTCATTGGAGTACTTGAAGGACACACGCACGCGGTTGCTGCGGCTGAACAGCACCGCCTTGAGATTACAATTGCGGAATGAGGTGTCGGTGAGCTCGGCACCGAGAAAACGGCTATGCAGGAGGTCGGTGCGATCGAACGTCACCTCCGTACAGGAAGCCCCGTTCCAGGAGCACTGCACGATGTCGCTGCCGCCATAGTCACAATTGGTCACGACCGCTCCGCCGAACACCGAATTCCGTATCAGTGCATCGTGGACCGTGCAGTCGGCGAAGCGGGCGTAGTCAAAAAAGCACAACTCTACCTCGGCGCTCGAGAGCATGCAATCCGAGAACGTGGCGTTACTGAATCGACAGCCCCGCATCGAGACATTGGAGAAGTCCACCTTCTCGAAAACGATCCCGGAGAGATCGGTATCGAGCAACTCGCCCTCGCGGGTAATCCGGGTGACGAGCTCCGCGGTGAAGGCACGCTTGTCGGGAAGATGCTCGTAGCACACGGGTTCGTCCGCCACGGCCGGGTAGGTGCAATCGGGCTCCCTGCAGCTTCGCAGCTCGAACATTGCCACCACGGTACCGCAGCGGCAACACTGTTTCAAGCCGCGTACCGCCTGCCGCAGCGACCGCGGTTGCCCTGTTGTCGCCTCGCCCTCCGAGGGGGTAGGATACGGTCAATGGCCGTCTGTTACGCATGCGGAACTACGATCGACGATCGGACTCGAGTTTACCGTACTACCGTCTGCCCGGGGTGTGGTCGGGATCTCAAGTGCTGCCTTAACTGCCGTTTCTACGACCCCGCCGCCCACTGGCAGTGCCGAGAAACGATCCCCGAAGAGGTTCGTGACAAGGAAAAGGCGAACTTCTGCGAGTATTTTCAACTTCGTCCCGGTGGTGGGAATCAAACGGAGGGTTCGGGTCTCCGGGAGCAGAAGGCGCGAGAGGCGCGGGACAAATTGGACAAGCTCTTCGGCGATGGGTGACGACAATTTGCCCCCTTCCTTGAGTTCGCACACCCTGCGTCTTCTATCCTTTGATGCGGTAAGAGCGGAGGTCGCCGAGCTGGCGTTAGGTGCCCCTGGAGAGCGTGCCGTTTGCGAGGATACCGTGTCCGTCGACGGCGATGAGGTGACCGCTCGGCTCGATCTTGTCGAAGACTGGCGCGACGTGCTGACGCGGCGTGAAGGGCCTCCGGATGCCGCCATTCCCGACATCGTTTCCGTCTTCCCTGTGCTGGAGAAGGAAGGAACGGTCCTCGATGCCGAGCAGCTCGCTGCCGTCTCACTGCTGGTCGACGGGGCGCGGAAGCTGGCTTCCGCCGCGGCAGGAACGCCACAGGACCGCCCCCTTGCTCGGCGGGTCGCGACGCTTCCCGATCTTCGGGAGTTGCGCCGTGCGGTTTCCGCCTGCATTACCGATACCGGTGAATTCGACGACGACGCCGTGCCGGAGTTACGACGTCTGCGCGGACGGATGCGTGGTATAGAGACGCGCATCGAACGGCGGGCGCTCTCCTATCTTCGGGACCCGGATCACGCTCAGTACTGGACCTCCGACACGCCCACCCAGCGCTCGGGACGCACCGTCCTGCCGTTGAGCGCGAACTACCGTAACCGGGTGAAAGGTATCGTCCACGAGACCTCGCAGACCGGCGCCACCCTCTTCGTGGAACCGCCGGACCTGGTAGAGTTGAATAACGAGCTGCGTGAGGCCCGGGCCGCCTATGACCAGGAGATCCACCGTATCCTCCGGGATCTCACCGAGACGGTGCGTCGTCGCAGAGACGAGCTTTCGACGCTGGAAGCGGAGACGGCTTCACTCGACGCCATGCTCGCCCGTGCCCGGTACGGCCGCCGACACGAGTGCACCCGCGCCGGGCTTGCCGAGGAGGGCGCACTCACCCTCACCGGGGCCCGACATCCCCTCTTGCCCGGAGCCGTCGTGCCGATCGATGTTCATGTCGATCCGCCGGCGCGCGGGCTCATCATCACCGGCCCGAACACCGGCGGGAAGACCGTAGCGCTGAAAACGGTGGGGCTCCTTGCCCTCATGAATCAGTTCGGGCTGGAGGTCCCCGCCGACGAGGGCAGCGCCTTGCCCATTTTCGACGGCGTATTCGCCGACATCGGCGACGAGCAGTCGATCGAGCAGTCGCTGTCCACCTTTTCCGGGCACATGACCACCATCGGCGCCGTTCTCGGAAAGGCGGGCTCGCGGAGCCTTGTTTTGCTCGACGAGCTGGGAGCCGGCACGGACCCGGAGGAAGGCTCGGCGCTGGCAATGGCCATTCTCGATCGACTGGCGGAGCTCGGCGCCGTGTCCATAGTAACTACGCACCACGGCGCGCTTAAGAACTACGCATACCGATCGGTGTTTTTCGAAAACGCGTCGGTGGAGTTCGATCCCGAACGGCTGACTCCGACGTATCACCTGCTCATCGGCGTGCCGGGGACCAGTCATGCTCTCGAGATCGCCGGGCGAAACGGATTACCCCTCGAGGTGGTCGAGCGGGCGCGGGAATACGTGCGGGAGGGACAGGGCGACGAAGCGCGTATCATCGAGGACCTCACGGAGAAGCAGATGGAACTGCACCGTGCCGCACGGACCCGGGACGCGGAGCTCGCGGACCTTCGACGTCGCCGGGCGGAAGTGGAGGAGCAGTCGCGCCGCCTTGCGGATCGTGAACTCGCGCTGCGGAAGAACGGGTTGCGTGAGTTCCAGCAGCTCTCCCGAGACACCCGACAACGGCTGGAAAACCTGGTTCGTGAAATTCGCGAAGGAGAGCTTACCAAAGAAAAGACCTCCCGGGTGCGGGATTTCCTCGACGAGCTGTCCCGGACCGGGGACGAGGAACAGGAGCGCATCGAGGAAGCGGAACGATCGCAGGCGAGGGCCCGGCACGGCGGACCACGGCCCACCCTCGAGCCCGGCATGGAGGTCCTTGTCGGGGAAAGCGGGCGTCGAGGCGTGATTCGGCGCCGGGGCAAGGGGGACACGTGGGTCGTGGAGACCGGGAATCTGCGGGCGGAGCTCCATGCCGCCCACCTGTGGCCCGCCGAAGCGGCCGCCGAAGCGCCCGGGGAAGCGGACCGGCCCGCGCGCCATGGGGCGGGGTACGCGGGGAAGGCCCCCGCCGATTCCGCGAGCGAGTCGGTGAACCGACCGACGGCAAGACCGGCGCTGGAGCTCGATCTGCGCGGCTATCGAATGCAGGAGGCGCTGGACGCCGTCGATCGACAGATCGACGATTGCCTGCTTTCGGGACTGGACCGGTTTTCGGTGATTCACGGCAAGGGCGAGGGCATCCTTCGCAAGGGCATCCGCGATCATCTCGATGAGCGCGACGAGGTGGAACACTACGAGTTCGCGCGTCCCGAAGAGGGGGGATACGGCAAGACCGTCGTCCACTTGCGTCAAGCGTGATTAGCGGCTACCATCACGACCCGTGAGAGCAGCTGTACGAATCTCCATAGCGGGTCTCCTGGTGTTTTTCTTCTCCTCATGTCTCGACGTAGAGACGCGGATCGACCTGGAGGAGGACGACTCGGGCCGCATGACCGTGAGCTACAAAATAGAGAACGAGTTGTGGGATCTGGGCGTGTTCGATTCCGATTCGCGGCGGCGGGCGGTACCGGTTACCGAGCGGGATTTCCGAAGGACCGCGCGGCGAACCGACGGTCTGGAGCTGCGCGACTATGAACGGACGCGGGGTGAGGAGACGACGGCGGTGCGAGCCGAGCTTGCGTTTTCCGACCTCGCGGCGCTCAACGGAGCCTATGCTCCCGGACGTGCCCTGATCGAGACCGAAGAGGTCGCCGATGGTCGGGTGTACCGCCAGGCCCTCCGCACCGGAGAGGAATACCGGGTGGAAGACCAAGAACTGCTTCGAAGATTCTTCGAAGACTATCGCATAATCTTCGAGGTGGAGGTGCCCGAGCCGATAGAGTCCGCAAACCACGGAAAGGTACTTGATGGAGATCGGGCGGCTCGGTTATCCTTGGATATCGTAGAGTTTTTGAACAGCACCGACGAGCTAACCTGGGAAATACGCTTTTGAGACGGGGAAGCGCGGCGAGGGGCCGGCGTAAGACGCCGTTCATACCGCTTCCCGGATAGAGCTAGGCATGTGGCATCCGAAAACCAGTGCCTTTGACAAGCAGATGAACGAGGTTCTCGAGGAAGTCGATGCCGAGCTCGAGGAGGAATACGGGGAACGGTACCCCCTCCATCCGGCCCGGGCGGAACATGGAGAGACCTCGAGCGGCCGATATAGCGGCCTGTTCAGAGTCGGCACCTCCTTCACGCCGGGATACGGCTCGGCTCTGGGACGGGGCTACGTCGTCGACGTGGAGATCATGACTCTCAGCAATGTACCGGATGACGTCGAAGAGGAGATAGATGTGAAAGCGGCCCGGCGGATAGAAGAGAAGCTGCGGTCACGTTTTCCGGATCGAAATCTGAGGGTGGAACGGGACGGACGTGTTTTCAAGATCGTCGGAGATTTCTCTTTGGGCAAC
The DNA here is from genome assembly GCA_046540795.1 of Spirochaetaceae bacterium. Taxonomy (GTDB): domain Bacteria; phylum Spirochaetota; class Spirochaetia; order DSM-27196; family PWMO01; genus JAAAOH01. The sequence goes on from JBKHEN010000025.1 coordinate 6,463, forward strand.
GTGTAGATCCGCCCGGCAGGTCTTGTAGAATTTTTGGCGGTCTGATAGAAATAGATCAAAACTTATCGATTATCGATTGAGGGGTAGGAGCCGATGGACGCGCAGCTGAATGAAATCATAGAGACCATCAAGGCGGAAGGAGTTCAAACCGCCGAGCGCGAGGCGCAGGAGATCAAGGAAAAGGCCGAGGAGGACGCTCAACAAACCATCCGGGACGCGGAAAGGCGAGCCGGTGAGATCGTCGAGAATGCTCGGGCGGAAGCGCGAAAGCTCGAGGCCGGGGGCAAGGAGGCTCTTACCCAGGCCGGCCGTGACCTCATCCTCAACCTTCAGCACCGGATCACGGCCCTGTTCGATGCAGTTGTCGCCCAATCCACCGGTGAGGCGTTCACGGTGGATACTATGTCGGAAGCAGTGGTCGCGCTCATCAAGGGATGGCAGGAGCACCAAACGGGCGAGCTTGCCGTATTACTTCCTGAGTCGCAGCGCGATGAGATCGAGCGCCGTCTCCGCACGAGATTGGTGGAGGAGATCAAGAGCGGGCTCGAGATACGCCCGGTTCATGGAATCGATGCGGGTTTCCGGATAGCGGTGAAGGACGGGTCGGTATACTACGATTTCACCGCCGAAGGAGTCGCCCAGGTTCTCTCCGCCTACCTGAACCCCCGGTTGCGGGACGTGATCAAGCAGGCCGGCCAACAGAAGAACGAGTAGGGCGGCATGGGTCAATACTATTACACGGTTGCCACCCTACCCATGTTGACTTTCGAGGCGGAACACCTGCCCACGGTGGAGGAGTTTTTCGACCTGTGCAGCCGCCGCCTCAGTCGCCGGGACTTCGATCTCCTCGAACAGGCGGCTCTCGTGCCGGATCCGCTCGTCACGCCGCGGAACAGGCTCGTCGCCGAGTGGTACGAGAGAGAAGCCGCTTTACGTAACGAGCTGGCGCGACAACGGGCCGCGCAGCTCAACCGGGACGAGCACGCCTACATAAGGGCGGCCCCGGACGGTGGGGAGTACACCGGTCTGGCCGGAATCACGGAGGTGGCCCGGGAAGCGCTGGGACAGGACACGCCGCTGAAGGCCGAAATGGTGCTGTTGCGACATCGGTGGTCGGTCCTCGAAGAGATGGAAGTGGCCCATCACTTCGATATCGAGCGGCTGATCGTCTACTACTTGAAGTTGCAGATCCTGTGGAGGAAACGACACTTCGACCGGGAAGAAGGCACGAACGTATTCGAGCGCACCTACCATACCGTGCGCCGTGCGGTATCCTCCACGTAACCACGACAAACTGAAGCACTGCATTGGAGTGTAATTGATGACGGAGACGAGGGGTACGATAGTAGCAATCAACGGGAACATGATCAGCGTCGAGGTCGACGGCGATGTGGCTATGAACGAGGTCGGCTATGTCGTCGTGGGCGACCGACGGCTGAAATCCGAGGTCATTCGGGTCCGCGGCAGCCAGGCGGAGCTGCAGGTCTTCGAGATGACTCGCGGTATCGGGATCGGGGACACCGTGGAGTTTTCAGGCGAGATGCTTGCCGTGGAGCTCGGACCGGGACTTCTCACTCAGGTGTACGACGGGCTGCAGAATCCCCTGCCTGAGCTGGCCGAGCACAGCGGCTTCTTCCTCGATCGCGGAGTGTACATGGACGCGTTGCCACGGCAGCAGAAATGGACCTTTACCCCGACCGCGGAGGTCGGGGATACGGTGGGTCGTGCGGACACGGTGGGCACGGTGCCGGAGGGCATTTTTACCCATCGCATCATGGTGCCGTTTAACTTCTATGACACCTATACGGTTAAGTGGCTGGCGGAAGAGGGAGAGTACACCGTGGAGGATCCCATAGCGGAGATCGAAGACTCCCGGGGTGACACCCACACCCTCCGCATGATGTTCGAGTGGCCGGTGAAGCGGGCGATCGACGCCTACGCCGAGCGGCTCAAGCCGACGAAACCGATGACCACCAAAGTACGGATCATCGATACCTTTATTCCCGTCGCCCTCGGCGGTACCTACTGCATTCCGGGCCCCTTCGGTGCGGGCAAGACGGTGCTTCAGCAGATCACAAGCCGCAACGCGGAGGTGGATATCGTTATCATTACCGCCTGCGGAGAGCGGGCGGGTGAGGTCGTGGAGACGCTCAAAGAGTTCCCCGAGCTCATCGACCCGCGCACCGGACGGACCCTGATGGAACGTACGGTCATCGTCGTAAACACCAGCTCGATGCCCGTGGCGGCACGGGATGCGTCGGTCTACACGGGGATAACCATCGCCGAGTATTACCGGCAAATGGGCCTGAACGTACTCCTTCTTGCCGACTCCACCTCCCGCTGGGCACAGGCCATGCGGGAGATGTCCGGACGACTGGAGGAGATTCCCGGCGAAGAGGCGTTCCCGGCCTATCTGGAGTCGGTCATTGCCGGGTTCTACGAGCGAGCCGGCGTCGTGCGACTGAAGGACGGCTCAGAGGGCTCGGTGACGGTCGGCGGGACGGTGAGCCCGGCCGGCGGTAACTTCGAGGAGCCCGTAACGCAGTCCACGTTGAAGGTTGTCGGTGCGTTCCACGGGCTTTCCCGCGACCGAGCGGAGGCACGCAAGTATCCGTCCATCGATCCGCTGGAGAGCTGGTCGAAGTACTTCACCGTGGTCAAGCCGGAACGCGCGGCGTATGCACAGGAGTTGCTGCGACAAGGGAACGAGGTCGGCCAGATGATGAAGGTCGTCGGTGAGGAAGGAACAAGCACCGAGGACTACATCCTCTACATGAAATCGGAATTCCTCGACGCGGTGTACCTGCAGCAGAACGCCTTCGACCCGGTGGATGCCGCGGTAAGCGCGGAGCGGCAGCGTCATGTGTTCGGTGTCATGTTCGACATACTCACTGCCAAGCTCGACATCGGCACCAAAGACGAGGTGCGCGGGTTTTTTAATAACCTGCGACAGAAGTTCCTCGACTACAACGGGGCGGAATGGGACTCCGAGGATTTCAAATCTCTCGAGAACGAGATCCGAGAGTTGGTCGAGGAGAAATCGGTCGGCATCGAGCACAGTGCACAGCACCTGCTCGAGGAAACCAGCGCGTAATCGAGGTACGGGACGATGCAGAAAGTCTATAGCAGAATCGAATCCATTGCCGGAAACGTCATTACCGTGACGGCCGACGGCGTACGATACGGACACCTTGCCCAGGTCAAGTCCGCCCACGGCACGAGCCTGGCAGAGGTAATCCAGATGAACCGGAACAAAGTATCGCTTCAGGTGTTTTCCGGAGGAAGAGGCGTTTCCACCGGTGACGAGGTGGTCTTCCTCGGTCATCCTATGCAGGTTTCTTTCTCCGAGAACCTTATGGGCCGCATCTTCGACGGCAGCGGCACGCCCCGGGACAACGGTCCGCGGCTGGAGGAAAATCTGATCGAGATAGCCGGTCCGTCGGTCAATCCGGCACGCCGAATCATTCCGCAGAACATGATCCGGACCAACATCCCCATGATCGATGTGTTCAACTCCCTCGTGGAGTCGCAGAAACTGCCGATTTTCTCGGTCTCCGGAGAACCGTACAATCCCCTGCTTGCCAGGATCGCCATGCAGGCCGAGGTAGATCTAATCATCCTCGGCGGTATCGGGCTCAAGTACGACGACTACCTGTTCTTTCGGGATACGCTGGAGGAAGGCGGCGCGCTATCGCGTACCATTTTCTTCGTGCATACCGCGTCGGACCCGGTGGTAGAGAGTATACTCGTTCCCGACGTTTCCCTGGCCGTTGCCGAACGATTTGCACTGCAGGGCAAGAAGGTGTTGGTGCTTCTCACCGACATGACTAACTTCGCCGACAGTCTAAAAGAGATCGCCATCACCCAGGAGCAGGTACCCTCGAACCGCGGATATCCGGGGGATCTCTATAGCCAGCTTGCCGCGCGATATGAAAAGGCGGTCGACTTCGAGGGGGCCGGCTCCATCACGGTGCTTGCGGCAACAACAATGCCTGGCGATGACGTCACCCACCCCGTGCCCGACAATACCGGCTACATCACCGAGGGACAGTACTATCTCAGAAACGGCCGTATCGAGCCCTTCGGCTCCCTGTCTCGGCTGAAGCAGTTCGTCAACAAGGACACCCGAGAGGATCACCGGGCGCTCATGGACGGCATGATCAACCTCTACGCCTCCTATCAGGAGACGCAGGAGAAGCGTTCCATGGGCTTCCGCATGAGCGATTGGGACCATAAGCTCTTGAAGTACGGGGAGATGTTCGAGGACCAGATGATGAACCTGCGGGTCAATATTCCGTTGGAGCAGGCGCTCGACCGCGGTTGGGAAATCCTTGCGGAGTGCTTCGACCCGCAGGAAACCGGGCAGCGTACGCAGCTGCTTGCGAAGTTCTGGCCAAAGCGCGAGCAGGTTGGAGCAGGCGAGCATGGCGAAGGTTAAGCTTACAAAGAACGAACTCAGAAATCAGAAAGACCAGCTCAAACGGTTCCAGCGGTATCTGCCGACGCTGCAGCTGAAGAAACAGCAGTTGCAGATGGTCATTCGGCAGATAGAGGCCGAGGAGGCCCGTAAGCGTGAAGAGCGGGAGGACATCCGTCACCGCATCGACGCGTGGATCGATCTATTCGGCGAGGATCTCGGGCTCGAGGAGCTCGTGACGGTGAGTAACGTGGAGACCTCCACGGGAAACATTGCCGGTATCGACATCCCCGTTTTCGAGCGGATCGAGTACGAGGATATCGACTGGGACCTCTTTGCGACACCGGTGTGGGTGGACGCTGCGGTGCAGCGCATGAAGGACCTCATTGCCGCCGACGCGGAGCTGGAGATTCTCGAAGAGCAACACCGTCTCATCTCCGAGGAGCTTCGGGTAACGACGCAACGGGTAAACCTCTTCGAAAAAGTGAAGATACCTGAAACCCAAGAGAACATCCGACGGATACGGATCTATCTCGGGGATCAGCAGACCGCCGAGGTAGTGCGCGGCAAGATCGCCAAGAAGAAGATCGAGGCGAAGGGAGAGTAGGCGATGATCGAGAGGATGAAAAAGGTATCGGTTCTTGCCCTCGACTCCAAGCGCCGCGAAGTCACCGAAAATATGCGGGAAGCCGGAGTCATCCACCTGCAGGTGTCGCCGCCGGAGACTGAAGACCTTGCAAAGCTCCGCGAGCAGCGAGGGTACGTGGAGTATGCGCGGGGAGTGCTGCCCCGGGAGCGGCCGGAGGGCGTCGAGACGCAGCCTTCGGAATACACCTTCGACAAAGCGATGAAAACGGCCCGTTATCTCAACGAGCTTGCCGAACGCCGCCGGCAGCTGGAGGACCGCCTGGACGGGCTGCTGCGAGAAGAGCGCCGCCTGCTCCCCTGGGGAGATTTCGATCCCGAGGACATCAAGCGTATCGCCGAGTACGGGTTCGAGATCGTCCTGTATGCCGTTCCGGCAAAGCAATTCCGAAACCTCTCCGCCGAGCGATTGTTCGTGGTAAGAGAGGAATCCGGACAGGTGTACTGCGCGGTTGTGTACCGCCCGGAGGACGAGCGTTTGGCCTATCCGTCGGTTTCCCTCCCGGAACGATCGCTTTCCGCGTTGCGGGCGGATATCGATGAGAGGCGGGGACAACTGAAGGAGGTCTCCGGCAGAATTGCGCAGCACCAGCCGGAGCGAGAAAACCTCGAGCGGCTGCTCACCGCCCTCGACGAGCGGATCGAATTCGAAAGCGTGCGGGCGGGAATGGAACAGGCGGAGGAGCTTGCCCACGTCACCGGTTTCGTTCCCGAGGAATACGAGTCGGTGGTGCGGGAAGCCGCGCGAACGGCGGGCTTCGGCCTGCTGATTCGGGAGCCGACTCCCGAGGACCAGGTCCCTACGCGGACAAAGAACCCCAAGTCGGTAGAGATCATCGACCCGGTGTTCGATCTGATGGACACCACGCCGGGATATCGGGAGCTCGATATAAGCTTCTGGTTTCTCATGTTCTTCACGATTTTCTTTGCCATGATCTTCGGGGATGCGGGCTATGGGCTCCTGATTCTCGGCGCCTCGGTGTTCTCCGTCGTTCGCGGAAAGAAGAAGAGGGGGGCTCCCTCCAAAGGTGCGGTGCTGCTTACCGTCATGAGCGTGGCCACCGTAGCCTGGGGGGCGGTGACCGGTACCTGGTTCGGTTATGAGCCCATTGCGGAGCTGCCGTTTCTTGCGCCGCTGGTCATAGAGGAGATCTCCAGCTTCAATCCCCGAAGTCCCGAAACCATCCAATGGGTGTGCTTCATCCTGGCAGCGACGCACCTGTCGATTGCACACCTGTGGAAGCTCATCGACGGGCTTAAGCGTAGTCGCCCGCGGATAAGGGCGTTTGCGGACCTCGGGTGGCTCATCATGATGCCCGGGTTGTACTATCTGGTTCTCACCGTGGTGCTGGGCAGACCGCTCGTGGAAGCATCGGTATACGTCATCATTGCCGGAATCGTGCTGGTTCTGCTCTTTTCGGAGCAACGGGAGGGGGCCGGATTTTTCAAGGGGGTCGGCTACGGCCTTGCCAATGCGTTTCCGACGGCCCTCGACAGCATCAGCGCGTTTTCCGATCTCATTTCCTACATCCGCCTCTTCGCCGTCGGACTGGCGACGGTGGAAATTGCAAAGGCCTTCAATACCATGGCGGCCGACATGGCGGAAGGAGTTGTCGGCGTCATCGCAGGGGTGGCCATCTTGCTTATTGGACATACCCTGAACCTGATCATGGGAGCACTCTCCGTGGTGGTCCACGGAATTAGATTGAATATGCTCGAGTTCTCGCGGCATCTGGGAATGGAGTGGTCGGGGACTCCCTACCGCCCGTTCCGCAAACGTGAACAGACAGCCTAGAAAGGAGTGATTGAATGGATTACGGTCTTATCGGTATCGGTGCCGCGCTGGCACTTGCGGCAAGCGGCTCGGCCCTCGGGACGGGAACCGCCGGAATGTCGGCGGTAGGCGCGTGGAAGAAATGCTTCGTGCAGAACCGCCAGGCGCCGTTTCTCCTGGTGGCGTTCGTTGGGGCGCCGCTGACCCAGACCATATACGGCTTCATTCTGATGAACAGCCTCGTCACCGCCGCGGAAGCGGAACAAAGTGCCGCGCTCATTCTGGGAGCCGGTATTTTCGGCGGTATTGCGATGGGCTTCTCCGCGTGGTTTCAGGGCAAGGCGGGCGCCGTCGCCTCCGACGCGCTGGCGGAGACCGGACAGGGCTTCGGTCAGTACATTATGGTGCTCGGTATCGTGGAAACGGTGGCGCTTTTTGTAATGGTATTTCTGCTCGGAGTCGTTACCGCATAACGAGGAAGGATGAACTCGCGCCTCGGCCCACTGTTGATTCTGTTGCTCACCGTCACGCTCCTCCCGGCGCTTGCGCAGGAGGATGACGGTGAGCCGGCGTGGGTCACCTATCAGCGTGGACTCCGCGCGTTGGAGGAACGGGATCTCGGCGCGGCGCTCGAGCGATTCCGTGAAGCGCTTTCCAAAGAGGAACCCTTTCCCGAGGCGGAAGCCGGCATCGGCCGGGTTTTCATGGCCGAAGGCAACGTCCGACTATCGATACGCCAGTTCGAACGCGCTCTCGAGCACACCGAGAGCTTCTACGTGGCCGAGTCCGAATACGCCGTCCGCTACGAGCTTGCCGAACTCTACCGGCAACAGGAACGCTGGGCGGACTATGAAGAAACGCTTGCCTCCATTGCGGAACGGAACCCCCAGTTCTCCCCTGACCACGACCCGGAGCTCCGGCGCCTCGTTCCGGAGGTGCTGACACGGAGACGGGCGGAGGGAAGACCACGGGAACCGAGGCTCGATACGATTCTCACCCTCTATCGTCTCGATGCGAACTTTGCCTACCGGGCGCACCTCGAGCTGGGCGAACGGTTGATCGACGGCGGACGCTACGAGGAGGCCGTGGATCACGCAAGTTTCGCTGCGGTGGCGGCGCTTTCTCGGTTGGTAGAGGAACTCAGGCGACAGCACTACGATTATGAGTTCGAGTCCGTTCGGCAACTGCTCGAAGATGCTCTGGAAGCGGAGCGATTGCAACGCTACGTCGAGGAGGCGGAGGTGTTTCGGGCGCTACTGCGGCTCGGCGCGGCCGTTTGGGGTACGGACCCCTCGTCGAACGTTCCCGAAGAAATCTGGGAGGTAGCGGCGGCGTTCCCGGATGTCGGAGGAGAGTGGGCGCAGCGCGCCGCGAGGGCGCTCGAACGCCCCGAGACGGCCGCCTACGTTGATTAGCTGGGCCTCGGTGGCCTATGCTTCCGGAGAAGCATGAAAAAGCTGGTCATCCGGGGCGCACGGCAGCACAACCTCAAGAGCATCGACCTCGAGCTTCCCCGGGAGTCGTTCGTCGTCATCTCCGGAATAAGCGGCTCCGGAAAGTCCTCCCTTGCCTTCGACACCATCTACGCCGAGGGACGACGAAGGTATGTGGAATCGCTCTCGGCGTATGCACGACAGTTTCTCGGTCGCATCGACAAACCGGACCTCGATTACATCGAGGGGCTTTCACCGGCGATCTCCATAGAGCAGAAGACCACGGGCCGCAACCCGCGCTCCACCGTAGGCACGGCGACGGAGATCTACGACTATTATCGTCTCCTGTTTGCCCGTATCGGCACGCCGCATGATCCCGAAACCGGCGAGGTGCTGACCAAGCAGACCACCGACGAGATCATCGACGCCCTCGAAAGTTATCCGGAAGGCGCGCGGTTGACCGTCCTGGCTCCGGTGGTTCGGGGAAGGAAGGGGCGGCACGAGCGGGTGCTCGAGGACGCCCGCCGGGCCGGTTTCGTGAGGGTGCGCGTCGACGGCGAGGTGCGCAGCCTCGACGAGGCGATCGAGCTCGATAAGAACGCCCGTCACAGTATAGACGTGGTGGTCGACCGACTGAAGGCGGGCGGCGGGCGCCGCACGCGTATTGCCGAGGCGGTAGAGGCGGCCGCCGAGGCCGCCGGTGGCCGCGTAGTGGTGCACGTACGCCAGGAGGACGCGGAGTGGGAGGACACGTTCTCGCAGCACTTCGGGTCCTCTCGAAGCGGCACGGCTTTTCCGGAGCTGGAGCCGCCGTTGTTCTCTTTCAACAGCCCCTACGGAGCCTGCCCGGTGTGCTCAGGCCTGGGTATTACCCTGGAGTTCGATCCGGAGCTCGTGGTGCCCGACCCCTCTCGGTCCTTCGAGGACGGTGGTTTTGTTCCCTACAATCCCAACGCCGCGTGGTACCGCAGACGCTTCGAAGGATTGGCCGAGCAATACGGGTTTTCCCTCGAGACCCCTCTTGTCGAGCTCCCGGAGGAGACCCAACGATCCATAATGGAGGAGGTTCTCTCCGACCTCGGGCGGCGCTATCGGGAGACTTCCTCCGACGGCGTGCGGGAGTGGCTCGAGGAGTTCATGTCCCGCCGTCCCTGCGAGCGATGCGGCGGGCGGCGGCTGCGCCCCGAGGCCCTGGCCGTCACCGTGGGCGGAAAGAACATCCACGAGGTTACGGCCCTGTCGGTCTCCGCGGAGATCGCATTTCTGCGCTCTTTGGAGCTCTCCGAGACGGAGGCTCAGATAGCCGGAGAGGTGAAGAAGGAGATTCTCTCGCGACTGTCGTTCATGGAGAACGTCGGCCTGGACTATCTCTCCCTCGATCGCGCTGCCTCCACCCTTTCCGGGGGTGAAGCGCAGCGCATCCGACTGGCAACGCAAATCGGGGCCTCCCTCGTCGGCGTGCTCTACATTCTCGATGAGCCCACAATCGGGTTGCATCCGCGCGACAATGAGCGACTCCTTCACACCCTCATGCACCTGCGAGACATCGGTAACACCCTGATCGTGGTGGAGCACGATGAGCAGACCTTGCGGAGCGCCGACTATATCGTAGATCTCGGGCCCGGGGCCGGTGTCCACGGCGGTGAAATCGTTGCCGAAGGCCCTCCGGACTCTATTCTTGCGGCGGAGCGCAGCCTTACCGGGGCATATCTCTCCGGACGACGCTCCGTTCCGATGCCGGAGCGGCGCAGAGAGGGCTCGGGCGCGTCCTTACTTCTGCGGGGTGCCGCGGAGCACAACCTCAGAAGTATCGACGTACGCTTTCCCCTCGGGACGTTTACGGTGATAACCGGCGTGTCCGGTTCGGGAAAATCGACACTCCTCGCGGACGTACTGTACCCGGCGGTTCGGGAAGCCCTTTCGGGGGGTGCGCGGCATCTCGGTCGGAACAGCGGGGCCTTCGGCGCTCACGCGAGGCTCGAGGGCACGGAGCACCTCGACAAGGTCATTAACATCGACCAGAGCCCCATCGGCCGGACACCGCGGTCGAATCCGGCCACCTATGTCGGACTCTTCACCCCGATCCGCGAGCTCTTCGCCTCGTTACCCCAGTCTCGAGCTCGCGGATACAAGCCCGGGCGCTTTTCCTTCAACGTGCCGGGGGGCCGGTGCGAGAACTGCGCCGGCGCGGGCACCATTCGGATCGAGATGCATTTTCTCCCCGACGTTTACGTGACCTGCGACGTGTGCGGAGGACGCCGGTTTAACCGGGAGACACTCGATGTCCACTACAAAGGCAAGAACATTCATGAGGTTCTCGAGCTGACCGTGACGGAAGCGCTCGAGTTTTTCTCTGCGGTCCCTCAGATTCGTCGCCGCCTCGAAACACTGAAGGCAGTCGGGCTCGAGTATCTGAAGCTCGGACAATCGGGTGTCACACTCTCCGGCGGCGAGGCCCAGCGCGTGAAGCTATCTCAGGAGCTTTCCAGAAGGAGCACCGGGCGCACCCTTTACATCCTGGACGAGCCCACCACCGGCCTGCATTTCGAGGACGTACGGAAGCTCCTCGAGGTGTTGCATACCCTGGTAGACCGCGGAAATACGGTGATAGTCATAGAGCACAATCTCGACGTCGTCCTTCAGGCGGATCATCTCGTCGACCTGGGACCGGAGGGCGGTGAGCAGGGAGGACGCGTTGTCGCAACCGGCACGCCGGAGCATGTTGCGACGGTTGCGGACTCGCACACGGGGCGATTCATCAGGCAGCGCATGTCGTGAGATTTTCTGGGCTTCGTTCGTTTCATCCCGCGGCGATCATCCTTGTTTCGATCATCCTTGTTTCGGCCGCGCCGTTCATTCGGGCACAGGAAGACGAAGCCGCCTTCGATGAGGATCCGGACGACATCGATGTTGAACGAACCATCCCGGAGGACGTTCGCAGCGCCGATTTCGGGGAGCTGACTCGTTGGCTCGAGAGGCTCGAGCTTTCTACCAGAGGCGGTCGCAGCGAGCTGGAGGAGCGGCTGCTGGAGTACTATGACCTGGCGGACGACGAGCGGCCCGACGACGACACCGAGGGTGCCGAGGGTGCTGAGGAGGCCGAGGAGGACGACGACACCGAGGGGGCCGAGCGGGGCGAAATCGTCATCGAATCCGCGCAGGAGTCACGGTATTTCGCTTTGGACGAGGTGGATCAGCGCTACGTACGCCTGCGCGGCGGCGTGGCGCTCCGGCTGGAGGACATCGAGGAAGGGGTCGCGCACGTCATCTCCGCCGATGAGCTCGTCTATAATCGGGACACCGAGGCGCTGACTGCGCGGGGAAACATCGAGTACGTCATTGACCGCGGTACGAGTAGCGAACGGTTCACCGGTGAGCACTTGACCGTGTATCTGGATGATTGGGAAGGGGTGTTTCTCGAAGGAACTTCCACGCGGGAGCGACGCATCGAAGGACGGGAGCTCGAGTTCCGTTATACCGGATCCTACATCACCCGCTCACCCGACGACCTCGTTACCCTCGAGGACGCAGTGATCACCTCATCAGTGGGTGATCCACCGTATTATCGGATCCGCGCTAAGAAGATCTGGGTCCTCGGGCCCGGCGAATGGGGGATGCAGGACGGAGCCCTCTACGTAGGGCGCGTTCCGACGCTGTATCTGCCGTTCTTCTTTCGCCCCGGCGATCGGTTGTTCTTCAATCCCGTCGTCGGAGCACGTAACCGTGAAGGTGCCTTTCTGCAGACGACCACCTACCTGCTCGGGCGGAAGGATCCCGAGGAGTCTCCGGTGTCGGTGCTCCAGCTGGCCGAGGGCGCCGGAGAGGAGGTCCCTCGGGAGCGACAGGGGCTGTTTCTCCGCCCGGTGGAAGAGCCGGAAGAGGCGCGGGAGTCCGACGATACTCTGAAGCTCCTTGCGGACGTCTACACCACCCTCGGCGCGTATCTCGGCCTCGAAGCCGATCTCACCGACGTGCCCGCGGCCGACCGGCTGGAGGCATCCCTCGGCCTTGGCGCCGCCAAGCACATCTACAGCCGGGACGGTTTTCTATACACCGACCGGTACATCGACGAGCAGGGACAGACGAGCATGTCCTGGAACACCACGCGCCTCGGCGATGTACGGCTGCCCTTTCGGTACAATCTCTCCTTCCTTTCCCGGCTCAACCGGGCCGGAGCACGTGTAGAAACCGACCTGGAATGGTATTCCGACCCCTACGTGATGCGCGACTTCGGAAACCGCGCGGAGAGCATGGACTGGTTTACCCTGATCGATCCGGAGGAGCAAACGACCACGGATACGGGCACGGACCAGACGGAGCTCACCTGGCGCGGGATTCTCGGTTACAGCCCCGATATGGATGCGACCCGCCCGTACCTCAGCCGGCTCGATCTGGACCGACTCGAAGTATCGGCCCGATGGCTCAGCCGTGAGATCCCGGACGAGGAGCTTTCGCCGGAAGTGCTTGCCGCCGACCGGAGCCCCGAGACCCGTTTCTATTTTCCCGAGAGCCTCGTCTTACCGTCTGTAGACGCCACGGCTTCCGGCACCCTGGCGGAAGGGGAGCTCGGAACCTCCCGCGCAGGCGAAAGATCTTCGACTGACGAGGCGCCGGTTGAGGACCAAGAAACGGCGGCCGAAGGGACGGAGGATGGGACGCCGGGGGACGACGCCGAGTTACCCTCCCTGCGACCTCCTGTCTGGGAAGACGACGCACCGCAGCCCGACCGTGAAGACGAAGGAGACGGCGGGGCGGACGATGAGCTGCGCCCACCTTCGATTAGGGGTGAATTAGGAGGGCTGATCACACGAACTCCCATGTCCTACGATCTGGATTACTCGCTGAGACCGACCCTCCGCGTGGATCACGAGTACCGCGATCGTCCCTGGATCACACCGGAGGACATGGATTTCTCCTACGAGTACTCTACGCTCACAACCAACAATACCCTAACGACGAGCTACATGCTCGGGTTCTACGATCGACTGTTCGAGGTGGACGGGCGCGTGCGGGCCAACGGCCGGTACCGTACCCTCTACAACGAGTGGGACCCCGAAGATCCGGGAATCGAGCGCGTACGAGAGAGCTCATTCGACTATTCCCGGCTCACCGTGCGAAACGATCTCACTACCCGCGCGTACCCGGTACAGGACGACCCGTACTTCGGCGATTCGAACCTATCCTACACCCTCGATGCCACTTACTTTGAGCGTAGCTACACCGGAGCGGACGGTTCCGAGGAGCCGCGGTATCGCAACGAGCTGATTCATTGGACCCCGGAGTACGTGTCTACGCACAACGTGGCAGGTAACCTCAATGTCGACTATTGGGACGCAACGCAAGCTCTGCGCATCGTCGGGAATCTCCCGCCGACGGACAATCGATACGACGGTACCTTGAATCTGACTACCGGTCCGCTCGGGTCGCGGGTGCGAAGCGCTGCCGCTCGGGAGGACGAGGAGTGGGTCTTCGACCCGCTTCGCATTACCGAGACTCTCGCTTTTCGAGACGACCTGCGCCTGAGCCAGGGGCTAACCTACGACATCGAGTCGGATCGGATCACCTCCGCCGACACCGAGGCACGGGTGTTGTGGCTTACCGGCAGCTACCGCGGACGATACACCACCGGTTACACCTTTGACGCCGACCAGCGGCGCTTCGAAGAACGCTCCCGGGAGGCCTTCAGACCCGTAGAGGCGGCGGTAGGGTTGCACATCGATCACGACACCGACCCGTTCTGGCGCCGGCGCGTAGAGCTAGGGGTCGAGCTCGCGACGGACCTACGGATGGATCTCCAGCGGTTTACGGCGAGCAGCCTGGACGTGCAGTTCGGGCTGGAGACCGCGGTGCACGAGTTCCTGGATCTATCGGTCTCGGTTACTTCGAGCAACGCTCTGGTGTACCGCTACGTGCCGGAGCTCGCCGAGCAGGTAGGGGTGGAGCCGAAGAACCCGGGTACCGACCTGTTGCGGTCGTTCAACTTTGCCGACGCCGACGACCGTCGAGAGTCGGACTTCAACCTTCGCCGGGTAAACGTGGAGGCGCAGCATTACCTCGGGGACTGGGTGTTGAGCCTGGAGTACTCCGGGTTGCCCGAGCGAGTCGAAGACGCCGACGGGCGGGGCCGCTACGAATGGCGCAGGGAGTTTGCCGTTTTCCTGGAATGGATGCCGATTCCGGAGCTCAATGCGGATGTCGAGGTCAACGACGAGGGTACGACCTACGGACGGCAATAAGCGGGAAGAGACAAGGTCTTGACCGGCCGATGGGAAGAGACAGGCTCTTGACCGGCTGATGGGGGCAATCTATACTTTTTTTTGGTGAAGGAGTTAGTGTATTGAGTCGCAACGCGACCCTCGTGTTGGAAAGCCCGCAGGTGCTGAGCGAAGTTTGTGGCGCCAATGACAGCAATTTGCGGGTAATGGAGGAGTTGCTGGGCGCCCGTATTCTCTCACGGGGTAATGAGCTATATCTGGAGAGTGAGGATCCGGAGACGCAGGAGCTGCTGTCGGAGATGCTTTCGGAGCTGAAAGAGCACGTCAAAAGGGGACAATCTCCCAACCCGGATCTGGTCCGCGCGGTCTACGATTCGCTCACCCGCAATACGGAGGAGGAGCGACGGGAGTTTCGAAAGACCAGCATAAGCATCACCGCCACCGGCGCGCACGTGTTTCCCCGCAGTTATGCTCAGGCGGTATACATGGGTGCCATGGCCGATTACGAGCTGGTTTTCGGTATAGGACCTGCGGGCACGGGAAAGACCTACCTGGCGGTGGCGCACGCGTTGCGGGAGGTCCTCTCGCACAGAAAGCGTAAGCTCATTCTCACGCGGCCGGTCGTGGAAGCCGGTGAGCGCCTGGGATTTCTGCCGGGGGACATGGCGCAGAAGATCAACCCGTACCTCAAGCCTCTCTACGACGCCATGGAAAGCCTTGCTCCGACGGAGACCCTCCAGAAGCTGGAGGAGGATCGTGTCATCGAGATCGCGCCGCTTGCCTACATGCGGGGACGAAGCCTCGACGACTGCTACATCATCCTCGACGAGGCGCAGAATACCACCCGGGCACAGATGAAGATGTTTCTCACGCGTATCGGCGAAGGCTCCCGGGCGGTGGTAACGGGAGACATCACTCAGATCGACCTTCCGGAACGAAGAGCCTCGGGGCTGCTTCACGTTATCAAGCTCCTGGGCGAGATACCGGAGGTTCACTTCAACTACTTCACCTCCAGGGACGTCGTGCGAAACGCTCTGGTAAAGAAGATCATCGAGGCGTACGAGGCGGAGGCACGCTGAGCCCGTGGGTACGTCGCACGCCATGAACGGAGAAACGCCGAAAAACAGCATCGAGGTCTCATCGGAATCCGTCGAACCGCCGTCATGGCTCGACGCGATCCCGGGTTTCGTCGGCCGCGTTCTGCATGAGCTCGGGATTTCCGGCTGGGAAGTGTCGGTCCTCTTCTGCGACGATGATTTCATCCGTACCCTGAACGCCGATTACCGGGGTGTGGACACGCCCACCGATGTCCTCTGCTTCTCTCAGGTGGAAGGAACCGGCGCGCCCATCACCCTGCCGTCCGGAGCTCCGGGAGAATCACAAGAACCCGGCGTCGCCGACGGGGGCGGAGTAAGACCGACGATCGCCGGGGACATAGTTATTTCCATCGATACACTCGACCGCCAGGCGGCGGAATACCACATATCGCCGGAGGAGGAACTAAAACGTCTGCTCATACACGGTATCCTGCATCTAGCGGGACACGATCACGGGGAACACTACGACGACGGAGAAATGATGGAGATTCAGGAGGACCTGCTGCGTCGGCTCACGGAGGAGCGCCTGTTTTGAAGAACTTCAAGCTCATCCGAAAGCTCTTCGGAAACGGGGGCGAGAAGAAAGCCGGCAGAGAGGGTGAATCTGCGCATCTCACCTCTGAAAAGCAGGACATGATTCGGGGCGTACTTCGGCTGTCGGAGAAGTCCGTCAAGGAGGTCATGGTCCCCCGCATCGACACGGCTTTTATAGGGCTGGAGTACACTACCGACGAGCTGATCGAGACGATCGACGGGCGCGGGTTCTCCCGTTTCCCGGTATACAAGGACACCATCGACAACGTCGTGGGGATTCTCTACGCCAAAGACCTCATCAAGTATCTGACCTCCGGCGATGAGATTAACATCGAGCGCATCATTCGAAAGCCGTACTTCGTCCCCGAGAGCAAGCGCCTGGATTCCCTGCTGCGCGAGATGCGTCGAAAGCGGGTCCATATCGCCGTTGCCGTCGATGAATACGGCGGCGTCTCCGGCATCGTCTGCCTGGAGGACATCATCGAAGAAATCGTCGGAGACATACAGGACGAGTTCGACAACGAGCACGAGGACATACTCGAGATCGGCGAGAACGTCTTTCTCTGCGACGCCCGCGTCGACATCGGGGACCTTAACGAAGAGCTGGGGCTCGATGTCCCCGATGAAGACTTCGATACTCTCGGCGGTTTCGTCTTCGATCTCTTCGGCCGTATCCCTGTGCGCTATGAGAAAGTGGGCTACCGGAACCTGGAGTTCATTATTCAGGAAATGGACGGGCACAAGATCAAGAGCGTAAAGCTCGTGGTTTCCGACGCGCAGCAGGAAGGTGAGGGTGACCGAAGGTACGCGCAGTAACCCGCGGGGAGCGATGCGGTTGTTCTGCTACGTCGCCGTGCTGCTCTGTCTGGGGTTGCCGGGGGATATTGCGGCACAACGGGACGCCGGAGGGGAAGACGCCGGAGGGGAGGACGCCGTCGGGCTTCACGACCGGGGACGTGAGGCACTCGAGCGTGAGGATGCGGTCCGGGCGGTTGAGCTCTTCCGCGACGCCCTGGACATCAATCCGTCGTATCCGGATGCCCTCCGCGGGATGGCGGAGGCCTACTACGCGCTGGAAGAGTACGATGAAGCCCTCGAGTATGCCGAGCGTTACGAGCGCGGGGCGCGTGACGTTGCCGCGGCGCGGAACCTTCTTGCACGCATCCATATCGGCCTCGGGAACCTGGATCGGGCCAGCCGGCTTTATGGCGGCGTGTTGGACGACCACCCGAACAATCTGGAGGCCCGCCTCGGCACCGCCGAGTTGGCGGTAGCCGAAGACGACACCCGCGCGGCTCTTTCGCGGTTAGAGGAAGCCCGACGACTCGCACCGAACGACCGCAAGGTGCTTCTCTCGCTCGCCCTCGTTCATCGGCATGCCGGGGACCGGGCGGCGGCGGAACGTTACATCGAATTGGCCCTGGATCACCATCCGGAGCATCCGCTGGTGCATTTGCTCGCGGCGGAGTACTACTTCGCTGCGGGCCGACTGGATCGCGCGGCTGCCCGCACCGAAACGACGTTATCCCTGCGACCCGAGAACGAGGACGCACTTATGCTTGCCGCCCGAATCGCGTACACGCGCTCGGATTACGAAAATGCCGCCGAACGCGCAGCGGAGGTTCTCGAGGTGGGCCGCGATAACGAGACGGCCTGGTACATCCGAGCATCCGCCCTCGAGCACTTAGAGCGAATCGACGAGTGCATCGAGACCCTCGAGCTCGGCATGCGGGCCGTCGATGATCCGGAGTTCCTCAGGCTATACGCGGAACAGGTTCTCCGGCGGTACCGCGATGCCGACGACGAGCTGCGCGCGGACTACGCCGCTCATCACTTCGACCGCGCGGAGCGCCTGACCCGGGAGAATCAGGTAAGCCGCGCTTTTGAGGCGTACCGCCGGGGCCTGCGGCTCGCCCCCTACGATCGCCGAGGCCGCGTGGGGTTCGCGGAGCTCTTTCGTACACGGGGGTACCGAGCGAAGTACCTGCAGGAACTCGAGGTGCTGACCGGCTTCATGGAGGAGGACCGGTTTCTCGGCGATCGCATAGAGAGCTACCGCAGCGTCCTCACGGAGTCTCCGGCGCAAGAGTGGGACGTGCGGCAGTTCTCCCTCGAGCGTTCCCCGATGACGGTCGACTTATTCGTATCCGCCGCGGACAGCGATCTGCACCATCCGGACGGGGCTGTGGTGTACGGGGACTACGCACGGGACCGGATGGTCTCCGAAGAGCGGCTCTCCGTGCCCCGATCGGCGGAGGTCGCCGACGGATTCTCCCAGGCCTATGCTACCGCCCGCAGCTCGGGATCGGATTATTTCCTGGTGTTGGCGGTCGCAGAGGATGATCGCAGCATTGCAGTGGAGGCGGATCTCTATCTCTCCCGGACGGGCGAGCGTCTGGCGGAGCTCCGAGCCGCGCGTACGGGCAACGACCGTATCGAGCGGGCCGTCGGCGAAATCACCCGGAGCGTTGCCGGCACGGTTCCGTTGCGCGGGACCTTGCTCGAGCGAGAAGGCACGAGAGGCCTCGTGACTCTCGGCGCCCTCGACGGCCTCGAGCCGGATGAGGAGCTTCAGATCCTCCGTCCCCGGAGCATGATGCTCACCACCGAGGAACCGGGGTACCGCTACGCGGATTCCGACGTCGTGGGCACCTTTCGGGTAGAGCGCACCGATGATCTCGTCTCCGAAGGAGAGATCTCGCGGAAAGGATTCTTTGATCGCATACGGGAGGGGGATGTAGTCGTCCGGGCTCCCGCCGAAGACGCGCCGGAGACGGTTCTAGAGTCTCCGGAGTTTCCGGCATTGTATCGAGAGCTGCGCAGGATCCGGTAAGATCCGCCCGCCGCGTG
>JBKHEN010000026.1:0-24797 GCA_046540795.1 Spirochaetaceae bacterium
TGAGCGAAGACATGAGCAAAGCCGTGAGCGACAAGGTAAGCGGCGACGTGACGGTCCGTGGACTCCGGAAGTGCTTTGGGGATCTGTGCGTGCTAAAGGGGCTCGATCTGGACGTCCCGTGGGGTGGGATAACCGCCGTGCTCGGGCCGTCGGGATGCGGGAAGAGCACGCTCCTGCGCATTCTCGCGGGGTTGATACGAGCCGACGGTGGCAGTGTCGGCGGCGTGAG
This sequence comes from Spirochaetaceae bacterium, assembly GCA_046540795.1. Taxonomy (GTDB): domain Bacteria; phylum Spirochaetota; class Spirochaetia; order DSM-27196; family PWMO01; genus JAAAOH01. Next base: position 230 of record JBKHEN010000026.1, read on the forward strand.
CCCGGAGGAAGTGACGATTCTCTTTCAGCAACCGCGGCTGCTGCCGTGGGAAACCGTGGAAGAGAACGTGGAGTTCGTGTTGCCCCCGGATTGGCCCGCCCCGCGGCGCAAGGAGGCCGTAGAGGAGGTTTTGCGCGACGTGCAGATGGCGGAGTTCGCTCGCTATTATCCCGCTGAGCTCTCCGGTGGCATGGCCCAGCGAGTAGCGCTTGCCCGAGCGTTTGTGCATCCCGGTCGACTTCTCCTGCTCGATGAGCCCTTTCAAGGGCTGGACCTCTCCTTGCGACTCACGCTGATAGAGGTCTACAAGCGCCTACTCACTTCGCACCCCCGCACCAGCGTGTTCGTCACACACAGCGTCAGAGAGGCGCTCCTCATCGGAGAGCGGGTGGTACTGCTTTCTTCACGTCCTGCCTGGGTCCAGACCGTACGGGTGAACGATTTGCCGGACTCCGAACGCCGGTTGGACGGAGAGGCGTTCATGGTCCGTGAGCGGGATCTCTATCGTCGGTTGAGCTCAGGCTGAGGCACTCCCGGACGTACCTTCGGCCGGACGTACCTCCGACGTCGCAAAGCCGACAGGGTCAGGATGATCGAAGCGCGGCGGTGCTTCCGTCTAAAGCTAAAGGCGGGTTAGGAGACTTCGGCCTCTTGTTTGCGTGCGTTCGCTAGTCGCATTTTTACCGAGAGTACGGCATATCCCGAGGAGAGATCTTCTTTCTGCACGATGACGTCCTCGGGAACCTTGAGCTTGACGTTGGTGAAATTCCAGATGGCCCGGATGCCGGCCCTCACAAGCAGGTCGGCTACCGCCTGTGCGTGCCCCGAAGGCACCGTAAGCACGGCCATTTCGACTCCGAGCTCGTCGATCTTATCCGACATTTGCCCGAGAGTATACACCGGGGTGGCGTGAACGGACCGGCCCACCTTGTTCTTATCGAGGTCGAAGGCGGCAACGATATTCATTCCCCGCTTGCGAAACTCCCGATAGCCCATGAGGGCAGTCCCCAAACTGCCGGCGCCGACAATAACCGCGGGATGTTCCTTGTCCCACTCCAGGAAGGAGTAGATTGCGTTGACCAATTTGTTGACCGGGAAGCCCAACCGAGGCTTGCCGACAATCCCGGTAAGTGCAAGGTCCTTTCGTACCTGGATGGGCTCGAGCTTGAGCTCCTCGGCAATCACCGTTCCCGAAATATACTCCTTGCCTTCCCGCTGAGCACTCTCGATAATGTGCAAGTATGAGGGGAGTCGCTTGATGGTCGGCTGGTTAGTGATTTTGGGTGTCTGCATCCTCGACTCCTTGGGTGTAGAATTAAATGGCAGCCCCAACGTTTCCCGGCGTCGTGGAGACATGGGTGCGTCGATTAAGCATGTGCCCACCATTATAGCGCAGTTAGAATGATTTTGGTAGGGAAGAGATCGATACGATTGCCGAACGCATACCCCTCCGCGGGCCGGTTACTCAAGCGGCTAATGAGAACGTTTTCAGTGCCGCTTCTCATCCTATCCCTGGAGATCTCGGTCGCACCCCTCGGGGCGGACACCCGCGGGGAGGGGGAGGGGCTGGTATGGCGCGCGGTTATCTCGGGACACCCCGTCGGTCCTGCGTTGATCGGAAGGGACGGAGGCTACGCCTACGCCGCGGCTTCGGACCGGTTCCTCTATGCCTGGAGCGGCGGAGGGCGCGCATTATGGCGGTATGATCTGCGGGGGCGTCCTTCCGGGAGGTCCTGCGTCACGCCGGACAATCTCGTTCTGATAGAGCGAGACGACGGACGAATCGTTGCGGTCAATCAGGCAGGCAAAGCCGTCTGGTCGCGGACGGGAGGGGTGGCGGCCTTTGCCTGCAGCCCGGCCGGTATCATCTATCGGGCGGAACAAGCCGACGGAGCAGTTGAAGCGGGCGAGACAGGCGGCGCAGCTGGGAGCCGGCCGACTAACCACCAAGAGACCGAAGGTGAGCCCCTTGTTCTTACGGCCCTGACTCTTCGCGGCATGCCGCTATGGCGCGTGGAGCTTGATGCTTCCGGTTCGGGGAACGGGAAAGCCGCCGTAACGGCCGGTCCCATAGTCGGCGGCCCTCGCATCGCCGTGGGAACGGCGCCTGTCGGACCCGACGGAGACGGGAGCGAATCATTCGGCGGAGGCCTGGTCGAGATCTTCGATGTCGACGGCTTGCCGCGTGGTGCGGCGCGTTTGGACGCGGCCCCGACGGCTCTTGCGGGCACCGGGCGCGGGACGCTCCTGGTAGGAACGGCGGACGGAACGCTGGCAGAGATCGCTCAGGCGGTCATAGTGCGTTCGTGGCGGGTCGCTTCGGGCAGAATCGAAACGGTGCTTGCCGCAGGCGAAGACACCTTTTTCGTCCGTACCGCGGACGGCGCCGTCTTTCGCCTGGCGGGGCGGAGGGTAGAACCGGTGCCGGCGCCGGCCGATGATGCCGACGCCCGGGCCGTGGTCGCGCTCGAGGACGGAACGCTCGCCTGGCTTACCGTTTCCGGTGATCTCTGGGAAGTTCCGGTGGAGCCCGGGATCGACAAGGCGCCGAGAGTGATATTGCCCGGCGCGGTGGTCGGTGGACGTCGTGAGCCGGATTCCCGACGCCTTTCCGGCGGTGGGCTTGTGGTTGCCCCCAACGGAACGGCAGTTGTTACGGGGCCGGGCTGGACGGTGTCCTCGACGACGGTATCAACGCCTCCGACGGCTCCGTACGGCCATCGCTTCGGAACCGCCACGGGAGGCGCCGCGGTGGAAGGTGCCCTGGTACCGGAGACCGGAGGGGGCCCTCCTACTCGAACACGTTGGGGTAGTGAACCTACCGAGCCGGTGCGGGGTCAGATTCGGCGGATCTATCTTTCGCGCATGCTGCTGTCCCGGGACGGCGGTGACCAAGATCGGGCGTTGTCGGAGACAGAACGGCAGATTCGGACGGGAGACCTCAGAGGCTCCTACACCGGGATCGTTGCCGAGCTGTCGCGCTTCCTCGCCTCCGATGCTCGAGCGGTCTCCCGGGCCGTACCGCTTCTTGCCCGCATCAGCGGATACCGCGCGCGGGATGTGCTCTTGCAGACGGCGCGGAGCTCAACGGACCGTGAGGTACGGCTGGCCGTGCTGCGCGCGCTCGATACTCTGCCCATAGATTCCGCCGGCCGCACGGCAAATATCATTCACCGCATCGTGCGGGAGGAGGCCCGGCGTCAGGCGGACCGTCGCCTCGGAGAGGCGGCTCTCGAGGCGGTGCATGCCTATGTATCCTACCGCGGCGGGATCGACGCGCAGGCAATTGGGAACACCATAAGCCTGCTCGGATCACGGACCTTTCCCGGCGAGATACGCTCGGCGGCCGCGGGCCTCGCGCGTACGCTCTACTGAGCTTCTCGCCGATCCCCGCGGAGCTTCCAGGCGGTTTGAAATCCCGAAGTCAGCACATATAATCTGTGTATGGACAAACCGATGAGGTGGATCGGAATGAAACCGGCTCTCTCTGTACTGTTCGCGATCGTGACCCTTGCCGCCACGGTGGGCGCAATAGAGGTCGACCGCGAGGAGCTCGAAGAGAGTATCACAGGTGACGTGGAGTTCATAAACTACGAGGGACCCGCGCCGGAGCTGCCCGACAGCCTGGAGGATATAAGAGGCATCGGAGGCGCTCTCGCGGTGGAAGATCTCGAGCCCGGCGGTTCGGCGTCCTACTTCGACCGGTATCGAGTTGTTCACGCCGTCGATCCCGACGTCCCGACGGGGCTGGATGCCGATGTGTTCATCATACTCGACGGGGGAAGAGTGGACCACATCGACAATGTTCGCCGAATTCTCGCCGCCTATCTGATCGCGGCCTACGACTACGAGGAACCGGACGCGGCGACCCTTGCACGGTTTATTACCGTTTACAACGCCATTTACCGCGGGGACATGGAGTTTTTTCGTGGGCGTTACAAGACGGTGGTGACCCAACACATAAGCGAGGAGAACGCCGGTATCTCTACACTCTACAGCGACTGGCCCGGACGCACGCGTATGCTCGTCCCCCTCACTCCCGACGCCGCTCCCGGTGAGCTCGGTGCCGTGGACGCGCTGCAGCTGACCGAAGAGGACGTAATCGAGATGCTCCGGGAACAAGAGGATCGGGGTATCGAGGAGCGGCGCGACATGGTCGACCTTATGGAACGCGAGGCGGATGAGAGAGAAGAGCGCGCCGAGGAGGAGCGAGAGCGTATCGCCGAGGAGCGCGAGGAGGTCGAGGAAGAGCAGGAACGTCTGGAGGAAGAGCGCGAGGAGACCGAAGAGGAACGCGAGCGCACTCCGCCGGAGGACGAGGAGGCCCGCGAAGAGCTCGACAGCCGGGAGGAGGAGCTCGACGAGGAAGAGGAAGAGCTTGCAGAGGACAGCCGAGAGCTCGAGGACCGCGAACGTGAGGCGGAGGAAGAGGAGGACCGCGCCGAGGAGCTTCGAGAGCGCAGTCGTGAGGAACGGGACCGGATCGCGGAAGACACCCGAGAGGAGCTTGATGAGGACGAGGAGCAACCCGCCGAGCGCCGGCCGCAACCGCTGTTCTTTATCAAGGTTCGTTATGCCGACGGGAATCCGGTTGGTCGACCGGTAATACTTGACCGTCGTACGGGAGAGGAAATACGGCGCTCGGAGGTACGCGAGGTGACCTCCCGCGGCTACGATCTCCTTGACGGTGACGCGCTGGTGGTTGCCGAGCACGAGGGCCGTTCACGCCTGGTGTTGGTGGACGGCGAAGACCTCGAAGTGGTTGCCCGGAGCGGCACTCGGGTTCATCCCCGGAGCCTGATCGTGGTTCGCGGAAGAGGTGAGATATACGCGGTTGCGGAGATCGAGGACTCCTGGCGCCTGGGGCGATTCGACGGGGCGCTGTCCCTACGCGCGTACTCCGCGGAGACGGTGGAGCCTGCTACGTCAATCGAGATAGCCGACGACCGCATCTACGTGCAGAACCGTCGCGGCCGGATAATGGACCTTGCCGTAGACGGCCTGGAAGAAGGTCCGGAGGACTAGGCGCCGAGCCGGGAGGATTTTTCCACGAATGAACCGGGACAACCTTGAGCGATCCCCAAGGCCGGTTCGCGGGTTGGTTGGTTGTCCGGTCGGCTGCACACGACTCTATCGGGAGTCCCGTTTGTGGCGAAAGATGCCGAATATCCGTGAGAAGAAGGCCTTGATCGCGGCAAAGAGCTTTCGGATCCATCCCGGGTTCCGCAGGCGATCCAGTCGGATATAGGCTTCGGCGAGCTCGTCGCTGGTGAGATCCTTGCGCTGGGTGTTCTCATCGATCTCCATCTCCACCAGTGCCGCCTCGTCTTCCTGGGAAATCACGCGGGCGGGAATACGGGACCATCCGAGCTTTCGCGCAGCTTCCAGCCTTCGGTGTCCCGCGATCAACACATTCTCGGCATCAACGACGATCGGATTCAGCATTCCATGTTTTCGCAGACTCTCCGCCAGCGCCGTTACGTCTCCGAGATTTCGTCTTACGCGTTTGCGTACGGCTACGCTGTCGATGTCTATCTCCGTAACCGTGCCCATTCGTCGCGTTACTCGCCGTTCCTGCTCCATGGTCTCTAGTCCAGAAATGGATTTCCCTGCTCGTCGCCGTCATCCGGTTGGTCGTCCCGGTCATCGGTAGAGCGGTCCGGATCGTCTTCCTCGTCCAAGGGGTCCTCGAGGTCGGCATCGAGCTCCAGTTCGAGGTCGAAGCTGGAGAGCCGACGATCGGCTTCTTCCGACGCGGGTACGTCCAGAGAGTAGCTGCGGTTATCGATGGTACGGCGCAAACGATCGACCAGCACGGGTGTCTGCCTGCGTTCGAAATCCTGCAGGTTGTCGAACTCCGTCGGTTCCGTCCCGCTTATGAATACCTCCTCTCGGGTCGGGCCCTTGAAATCCTCCGTCGGCAGCTTGCCCGAGCGCTCGCTGACTTCCACGGTGGTAACCCCGTTGCTCGGCCGGGGAAACTCTTTCCGCGGTAGGCCCTGATGGATCGCGTTCATGTAACGGCCCCAGACCGGCCCCGCCGTTACCGCGCCGGTCTGATTGGTGCCCAAGGAGTTGGAGCCGCCACGATCGAAGCCGAGCCACAGGGCGGTGGTGTAGTAGGGGGTGAACCCGACGGTCCACGCATCGCCCCAGTTCTGCGTCGTCCCGGTCTTGCCGCCGACCGGTTGGTCGAATTCATCGTCGAAATAGCGATCAGGCAAGTGACTCAGGGTCCCGCGCTCCACCGTGGATTGCAGCATATCCGTCATGATATAGGCCGTCTGAGGCGATACGACCTGTGTCTCCTCGCCACGGCGTTGCTGTTCTTCACGCAGCTCCTTCTCCGGTTCCAGAATGATACGGCCGTTTCGATCCTCTATGTAGCGGATGGCTACCGGGTCGACCTCTCTTCCCTGGTTGGCGAGGGTCGCAAAAGCCTTGGCCATCTCGATCGGAGCCACCTCTACGACGCCCAGGCCGGCGGGATACCGGCGTACCAGATTCCGCCGGGATCTCTCCTCCTCGGGTATTCCGAGCAGTTTGCCGGCGGTCTCCAGGGCGGAATCAAAGCCTACGCGATCCAGGATCCGCAGGGAGGGCACATTCATCGAGTGGGCGAGGGCGTCTCTGGCAAGCACCGGGCCGCTCCACTCGCCGCGGTAGTTCAGCGGCGTATAGGGCGAACCGTCGTCATTCCAGAAAACGATCGGCGAATCGTAGAGCATGGTAGCCGGCGTAATGACCTCATCCTCTATGGCGGCTGCGTAGTACAGCGGTTTGAACGAGGAACCCGGCTCAACCGTTGCATCCACAGCTCGGTTGAACTGATCACGTCCTTCGAACCGGCTACCGCCGATCATCGCCATGATACGGCCGGTCTCGTTTTCGAGTGTTACCAGTGCGCCCTCCACGGTCGTGCGCTTGGCTTCCTGCTGGGCGCGAGCGTAGGACATGCGCGCGGCCGTTCGCAGCTGATCCCGTTCCTCCGTGCCGAACATGAGCGAAATGAGGTCCACCACGGGATTCAGCCCGTCTTCGTATATCTCCCGTGCTCGGTGACGGCGTCTGGCGTCCGCAACGCGGAGTTCCGGTAGATCCAGGGTGAGGGAGAGTAGATCGATTACGGGAACCAGCGAGTCCCCGTAATCGATCCGTTCCTGGCTGTTCTCCCGGTATACGCGATTGGCCGACGTAAGCCCGTCCTGCATATACCCGCGCGCGGCTTCCTGAAAGTCGAGGTCCAGCGTCGTGTGAACCACGAACCCGTCACGGTTGATATCCGCACCGCCGAGGAGCAACTCGTTCTCCAGACGATAGCGAACGTATTCGCTGAAGTACGGTGCCTGATCCTCTCGATCGATAAAGGCCGTGGAGGCACTGGAACGGGTGAAGTCGTAGTTGTTCCAATATTCCTCGAAAGCCAAATCCGCCTCTTCCTGGGTGGCATAACCGTTCTCGACCATTTGATCGAGAATCCTACGTTGCATCGCGCGCGCGCTGTTGGGACGTCTTATAGGCGAATAAAGAGACGGGTTGGCAAGCTGGATCACCAGCATGGCGGATTCAGCGATAGTGAGATCCCGTGCCGAGTGGCCGAAGTAATAGCGGGAGGCAGCCTCCACTCCGTAGTTGCCATGGCCGAAAAACATCGTGTTAAGATATTTCTCCAGAATCTCATATTTGGTCCAATGACGCTCGATCTGCAGTGCCCACCACAGCTCCCGCAACTTTCGTTGTACGGAGAACTCGTTACGGTCGGCATAGAGGTGGCCGGCGAGTTGCTGGGTGAGCGTGCTCCCGCCGGAGACGTAACGGTTGGTCAGCAGGTTCCAGGCGGCCCGCGTGGTACCCTGGAAGCTGAAGCCCGAGTGTTCGAAGAAGTACCGATCCTCACGGGTAATGAGCGCGTATATGAGGTGCCGCGGAAGCTCATCGATTGACACGATATCTCGGTTCTGATCGGAGAAGAACTCCGTGATGAGCCGACCCTCGCGGTCGAGCACTCGCGTGGGTAATGCGGCATCCTGATTGCCGTACTTATCGAGGTCCGGAACACTGTGTACCGCGGCAATCGCAAAGCCGGTAGAGACGCCGACGCCCACCGCCACGAGAAGCCCCACGGCGACGAGAACGCGTATTGCGAGACGGCGTCTATCTGTCGCTCCCATGGTAGACACAGTACGGAAAGCGGAAGCGGTTTGTCAATATGAGAAAAAAAGAGGCCGGTTCCGAAGAACCGGCCAGGTAGGTAATGTCGGTCGAATATAGCAACTGGGAGGGGAACTATATTTAGGTGACCGACACTTCCATTATCGTCTCACGACGAAATTTTCTTAGTCCTCGTCTATCAATATATCAAGTTTGAGCGAAATTTTGTAGCTCTTCTTCGGCTCCACCGTGAAACTACGGCTCACCGAATAGTCGCCGATCCGAAACATCACCGTGTGATCCCCTTCCGAAAGGCTTACCTCTTCGTTGCGATAGTCCACCTCTTCCCCGTCTATGAACAGTGCGGCTCCTTCGGGGGCCTCGAAGCTGATCTCCGACTGCGGCTCGGTGAGCTCGATCTCCACCTCCGCGACACTGCCGCGCTCTACGCCGAAGGTGACCCGCTGGTTCTCAAAACGTGGGGACTCCAGCACGAGTCGGTGAAGCCCCGGCGGCACCGCGATCGGTTCGTCGCCGTACTCGATTTCCTCGTCGTCGAGTAGAAGGGTGAGCTCATCGAGTACCCCGGCGGTATCGAGCACGTCCGTGCCGTCGGGATCGTATAGCCTGAGCCGTACCGCCCCGACATCGAATACCAGGGGCTTGGCCGTAATCCGCAGCGTCGTCTGCATGGCTTCCGACGAGACCCCCTTCATCACCGGCATGAAGGTCACGAGCACCGGGAACCGTTCGGGCCGAATGACCTCGTCGAGGAGTACCGCGTCCGCTGTCTCGCGCAATCCGTGATTTCGGTGAACCGGGATGGTGACGAACAGTCGACTTGCCGAAGGAAGAGGGTGAAAGAGGATCCGTCGGCCTCCGTACTGCGCTTGCCGTCCTTCCCTCGGGGATGGTGCGACGCCGTCATACAGATACACGCCGAACTCTCCCTGATTCTCACGTATTGCCTCGGGAAGCTTGATCTCCAGCTGTATTCCCCGGAGAAAATCCATTTCTTGATCGACGGACAATGCTGCGAGGTCTTCCGGTCTCAGATCTGCGGACAACCCGTCCGTGTCGGACGGTTCCACGACCAGCAGCGATTCGACCGTACCATGGACCTGGTTCTGCCCAAACCCGAGGCTTGCGACCACCGCCGCCAGGACTAGAATCGGTCCTATTGTCCTCGTCATCTGGTGAGCTCCGGAAGATGGTGTAGCGGGTCCCTGTGCTTCCCGTACTGTCGAATCTCGAAGTGAAGATGGGGCCCGGTCGAGCGTCCCGAATTTCCGACGTACCCTATAATGGTACCCGATGAAAGTCGATCATTCAACCGGACCGGAACCTCTCCGAGATGGCCGTAGAAACTCTCGTAGCCTTCCTCGTGTTGTAGAAGGACATACCGGCCATACTGCGGATCATACCCGACGTCGGCCACCCGTCCTTCCCGGGCGGCTACCACTTCGGTTCCGGCGGGGGCTGCGAAATCCACGCCTCCGTGGAACTGTGGGCGTCCGTCGAACGGCCCCTTTCGGAAGCCGAAATGCGAGGACACACGGCCGTTTTGTACCGGACGCGTGAACAGGCGGCGAAGGAACGCCAGACGTTCCACTCTGTCGAAATCGCTTCCCGGGAAGAACCGGAAGCGTTCCACTCGACGGTCTTCCCGTATCGTCACGGTGCGCGCCTCGGCAATTTCATCTTCACGGGAATCGTGGAGCAGGTTCTCCAGTGAGGTTTCGGGTTCCAGCGGCACGAACATGCCGGGCATGTTGGGCACGAGAATGTAGTCTCTTCCGGGGGGTATTGCGGGCCCCGAGATCCTGTTGAGGCTTGCCAGGGAGCTGTACGGGAGCATGAGACGGGAGGCGAGGGTGATGAGGCTCTCGTCGTCGCTCACCTCGTACCGGTATATGGAGAGCTCCGGCAGATCCTGTGCACGCCGGGAGCGGCGGTAGTACTCCGCCACATCCGCCTGATGCTGCTTGTAGACGGCATCGTTGTTTCCGAGGCCGGTTAAACGCGGGAAGTCGCCGGCCGGTGCCGGTGTTGCCCCGAACAGAGCCACCACTGCGAGCACGAGGCTAACCCGAGCTCTCGACGCTGTCGTACTTCCGTTTTCCCGAGACGGCATATCCTACCCATGCGAGCCCGATCACGACGAGAATTACCGCCGGACCCACGCGGCCGGCGGCGTAAAGCAGTACGACCGCATACAAACCTGCAACGGTCGTGATTACACGGGCCGCTACCCTGAGTATCGGACGAAATGCCTGCCTCCTTGCCCCGGCGAGACGGCGCACCAGTCCTGTACCCAGCGCTCCCGCCACCGCGAGGAGCACCGCCGTCGTGTATGCTGCGGTGGCCCGCGTCGCGGCCAGCCACAGCGGCACCACCACGATGACGCTCAGTAGCCCGGCTCCTCCGAGGAGAAGAAGAGCCCGGAGCAGAACGGCACCGATACGTCGGTAGCCGTCAAGCACTTCGCTCAGAATCTTCGCCGGCTTCGGTCGATATTCAAGGCTCATGACCCCTCCGATGCCGCACGGCCCTCGCGTATGCGCTCCCGCTGTGCCGCATACTCCGCGGCTTCCTCATCCTCACCGGCTTCGACGGCAGTCGTCTCCAGCTCTTCGAGCACCCGAAGGGCTCCATGCGCGTCGTTGCGGCTTACATGCACCGCGAGTGAGCGCCTGAGGTAGTCGCGGGAGCGATCGTGGGTGCCGAGCCGCCGTTCCACGATGCCGAGGGCCATGAGGTCCCGGGCAATGCCACGACTGTTTTCGACCCGCTTGTCGCAGGCCAGCGCCTCCACCAGCAATTCTCGAGCGGTCTCGAGCTCCCCCGCTCGAGACTCGACGGCGGCCAGCATGTAGAGGTTTGCTGCGAGCTCCGCGGGCCGGTCCGCTTGCTCGTTTATAGCACGGGCTTCCTCGAGGCGGGTGCGAGCCTCCGTGGTCCCGTCGGTGCGGATGAGGGCGGTGGCCAGATTATGCAGCACCACCGCTCGCTCCTCCGTGTCTCCGGTTTCCGCGGACAGCTTCAAGGCTTCCTCGAAGCGCTCACGTGCCACGCTCGGGTTCCCGGTACGGAGCGCGAGCTCACCGAGATTGTTCACGCTCTTGAGCAATACCTCAGAATGCTCGAGGCCCGCGGCTGTCTCACGGCTCTCCTCGAAGGCCGAGGCCGCGCTCTCCCAATCGCCCGCCGCCAAATACGCCTTCCCCACGGCATTAAGCGTCTTCGCTACGCCGAGCTCGTTGTCCAGGGACCGATGATTCTCCAGGGCGAGGTCGTAGAAATAGAGGGCCTGCTCGTAGTCGCCGCGGTGAAAATGCTCGTTGCCGTACTCCACCTGACGCGCGGCAAGATTACGAACCTCAACAACCTCTTCCGTCGCTTCCGGGGTCGTCGAGCAGGCGCTCACGGCGGTAATGCCGAGGATAAGCGCGGCGGCGACGCGCACGGCACGGAGCGTCCAAGGGGCGGGTGGAGCGGCGGATCGATTGCCGGCCGCGTTCGTGAGGCACGTCATCAGAAATAGTCGTCCCTATAGCTTTCGAAGGTATCCGGTTGATCGATCCGTGTCGGTATTCCTCCACGCAGAAGCGGGTTGTTTTTCAGCCCCTCGAGGACGTCCTGTCCCGAGTCCAGAGTCCGCCGTCCTTCCTCGAGGAGGCCCGCGAGCTGCGGGGTGGAATCCGAGGCAAATCGCGACAGCTCTTCGAGACGCTCCACGCTCTCGTTTACGCCGGAGAGAATCTGTTCGACCTCGTGGTAGATGCGATTGCCGTCGTCCAGGAAGGTCTGCATCGACCCCTTCGGGTCCACAAGACGGGTAGCGAGCCCCGTGGGATCGCGCATCTCCTCGCTGGCTACGGCCAGGTTTGCCGTAATGGTATCGAGATTCTCGAGTACCGTCTCGAGTTGCGCGAGAGTGGCGTCGGCTTCGCGAAGGATATCACTCATGGGACCACGGCTATCACCGGACAGGGTGCCGGCAATCTCTACCATGGCGGTGTCGAGGGAGACGAGGACACGATTCGCATTGTCGAGAATCGGCTCGAGCTGCGTGAGGAGCTCGTTTACCGGGTCCTGGGAGCGCGGCACGATGACCTCGTTCCGTTCTACGAGATATCGGGCTTCCTTCGTGTCCCAGGAGGGGATGTAGGAATACTCGGGTATAGGGTCGGTCGGCTCTCTGCCCTGGTGGAAGAGCAAGCCGCCGCCGAGCCCGAGGGGGTTAGAGACGAGCCGGATGATGGAGTTCTCGTGCACCTTCTCCATATAGCGGTCTTCGATGTAAAAGGTAGCCCGCACGTCGTTCTCCTCGGTCAGCTCGATGTCGGTGATCTTGCCGATCTGAAAGCCTTTGAACTCGATCGGCATCCCGACCGATAAGCCTCGGGCGGAGGTGAAGGTGGTGTAGTAATAGTAGTTACGGGCAAACCACCGCTGGTTGGCCCCCATCGATATGAGGATGAACACGAACAGCCCGATCGCAACGAGGAGAAAAACGCCGACTACCTGGCTTGCAAAGCGAATGCGAAACCTCATGTGCCTGTAACTCTAGTCCAGCTTACCCCTTGAGTCAATCTGAATCGCCCCCCGTTCGGCGCGTTCGGCAGGTTTGTCACCTCCGGAGCACGCCGTGCTATGTGTCGGCATCCGCATCGACGGAGAGGAGGTCGAGAAGGTCGGTGTCGAAACTGGCGGCCTCGCCGAGGACCTCACTGAGAATCTCCGAGAGCCGCCTGTCCGCCCCGTGGACGACCTCAACGAACGGTCCGGTCGCCGCTATCATCCCCGCATCGAGGACGACGAGGTGGTCGGCCATCTGGGAGACGAAGCGGGCGCTGTGGCTGCTTGCCACGATGGTAACCCCCCGCTCCTTGAGCTCCCGCAGCTCCTTCAGGATCAACTCCGCCCCTCGGTGATCGACGACGCTCGTCGGCTCGTCGAGGAACAATAGCTGCGGGTCGAGGCACAACGCTCGCAAGAAGGACACCATCTTCCGCTCTCCGGCGGAGAGGGCGGCCGGTCTCAGATGGAGCCTGCGCTGCATGCCGAATGCCTCGGCAAGCCTACGGACGCGATCCTCGGTTTCGGCGGGGCCGGCCGTGCGCTCATGGTAGTCCAGGGGTAGTGCCAGGTTCTGAAACACCGTGAGGTTCTGCCACAGGGCCCCGTCCTGAAAGACGAATCCGCACAGGCGACGCAGCTCCCGCTCCTCGGCCTTCCCGATCGTTGCCGGATTTCGCCCGAGGAGATGCACGGTGCCCGCGTCGGGGGGGATCAAGCCGGCACACACCTTGAGGAGGGCGGATTTCCCGGAACCGCTCGGTCCCATCACCAGTGTGGTCTTCACCGGCGGGAGGGTAAGGTTCAGGTCGGACCATACCGACTCGGAGCCGGAGGACAGACTCACCCCGTTTAGGACTACAGCGGGTTCGGGCTCCGGGTCTCCGGGGGTCCGCTTCGGTGTTGGAAGATCGCTGCCGTGAGTGTTTGCCGGATCACTCATATGTAGTACACCGCCGTGATCACCGCATTGGCCAGAATCAAGAGCACGAAGCCCTGGCCGACCGACCGAATGGCCATCTGGGGTATCTCCGTGGACGCCCGCTCGACCTTGAATCCGTAGTAGGTTGCCACCACCGAGATGATAGCGCCGAAGACCACGCTCTTGACGAAGGAGGCCAGCACGTCGACCAGCCCCAGGGCCGCCAGAAGATTGCTGAAGTAGTCCGCGAAGCCAATCGGGCGGACGAACTGAGTTATCAGATAGGATCCGAGCAGGCCGAAGGCGTTGAAGTAGACGTTCAGCACGATTATCGAGATCGTCACTCCGAGAAAGCGCGGAACCACCAGGAACGAGATCGGGTCGATGCCGGTGGCCACATAGGCCTCGAGCTCATGGTTTATCGCCATGGTACCGAGCTCGGTCGTTATGGCCGTGCCGGAACGCGCCATGATGATGAACGCCGTGAGAATGGGACCGAGCTCCCGGGTAATTACGGTGATGAGAATCTGATAAATGAGTCGACCCTGTCCGAATTGGGGAAGCAGACTCAGGCCCTGCACGATGATCACCGCTCCGAGCGCGATCGATAGCACCGCAATCACCGAAAGCGCCTCCACACCGGTAAACAGGATCTGCATCCGCAGCACCCGTATCCCGGCCCGTCGCCGCCGCACGAAGAGCAGCGTTTCCTTCAGCACCTCCAAGAAGAATCCGAGGGCGTAGGCGGCTTCCCGCAGTGAGCCGACGGCGCGGTCTCCGAGGCGCTCAAGCAGAGCGCCTACCTGATTCACTGGAACACCTCCTGATGCGTCCTATCCGCGCACCGCGGATTCGAGAAACGGTGCGGCGAAGGTATCGTCTATCTCCATGCCGACGCCGGTACGTCCGGGGCGCCCCCACCGGCCGTGGTAGTCCGAACCTGCGGTTACCAGGAGGTCGAGCCGTCGGGCTATCTCGGCGTAATGAGCCGCGACCGCCGGGGCAGCCCCCGCGTAATAGGCCTCTATTCCGTCGAGACCGACCTGCTTCCATCGCGTCAATGCATCGGTCACCTTCCGCCAGGAGGAAAGCCACAGGGTACGCGGATGAGCTACCACCGCGGTGCCGCCGGCGGCGTGGATGATGTGTACGCAACGGGCGATACTCGGAGCGCTCCGGGGCTCATGGGCGGCGGCGCCGTCGGCGAGAAACCGGTCGAACGCGTCTTGATAGCTCGCGGCGATCCCGCGCTCGGTGAGGAGCTGGGCGAAATGCGGACGGCCGACGACGCCGCCCCCGGCATACCCGGCAACCTCGGCGTAATTTACCGCTATACCGAGCTCGGAAAGCCGGGCTATCATGCCCAGGTTTCGGCGAGTGCGCGCTTCGCGGAGCTCCCTCAATGACGCTTCCAGCTCCTCGTCCAGGTGACGAAGCCCGAGCCCGAGGACGTGCAGCGCGCCGAGGTCGTAATCCGCCTCCAACTCTATCCCCGGAATGATTCGAACATCGAAGTCCGTGGCGGCCTCTTGAGCTTCCGGCAGGCCCGCGACGGTGTCGTGGTCGGTGAGAGCAAGGGCCCGCACCCCGAGGGAGCCGGCGTAATGAACGAGCTCGCGCGGCGTGAGTAGGCCGTCGGAGGCGCTCGAGTGTGTATGTAGATCGACCATCTGCAGAAATCATTGCCCGAAAGCGAACTACCGTCAACCTCACAGTGACGTTTACCTTGATTTTCCCGTCGGTGTTGTTTAGAGTTCCACCGAGGAGGATTGGCCGTGCCGAAGGCGATGCACTATAAGGCCAACTCGGTCATTTACTTTAAGGGCGACGCGGCCGATCGAATCTACATTCTGAAGTCCGGCCGGGTCAGCCTGACCTCCAACGACATCGAGACGGGGCAGGAAGTCCACGATTACATCCAGACGGGGGAGTTCTTCGGCGTGAAGTCGGCGCTCGGGAAGTACCCGCGCGAGGAGAACGCGGTCGTACTCTCCGATACGGATGTGGTCATTTTTTCGGTACCGGAGTTCGAGCAGCTCGTCAGCCAGAACACCCGTATCATCATGAAGATGCTCAAGGTGTTCTCCAATCAGTTACGGCGCATCCACGCCAAGGTGTCCAATCTCCTCGCGGAGGAGGAACAGGTGGACCCGGAGGAGGGCCTGTTCCAGAACGCGCAGTATTTCATGCGCAAGAAGCAGTATCGACACGCGCTGTACGCATTCAACAAGTACTTGACCTATTACCCTTCAGGACGATTTCATGAGGAGGCCAATCGTCTCGCGCGAACCGCGGAGGAATACGCGCAGCGCTACGGGGAGGGAAGGGGACCGGTCCCCGAGGGTGTCGGCAAGGTCGAGGTCCCGAAGCCGCAAACCGGAAGGAGCATGTCGGATTCCGCTCGGCGGTACTACGAAGCCGTCGGCATGCTCGGTCGGCAGGAGTACGAGAAGGCGCTCGATAGCTTCAAAGAGCTCGTGAAGACGGCCGAAGAGCAGGAATACGTGGTGAAGGCACTGTTCGAGATCGGTCGGACGCTCTTCTACATGAAACATTACGACGCGGCGGTCAAACACTTTACGCAATTCCTGCAGAAGTATCCGAAGGCAACCGAGATGCCCGACGCCCTGTTCTACATCGGCCAGAGCTACCAGGAGGCCGGGGATAATGATCGGGCGCAGACGTTCTATAAGAAGATCCTATCTCTGCAGGAGATCGACAACGGTCTGGTGCGGAAGGTCAACAAGGCCGTACGGTCGCTCGAGGAGACGTAGACCATGGAGCTCAACTTGCAGGCCTTCGAACGGTTTGCGGTGACCTTCGAAAAAGGCGACCTGGTGTTCTGCGAGTACGAGCCGGGGGACTCGTTCTATCTCATCCAGCAGGGACGGGTTCAGATCTCGAAGATTCTCGGGGACATAGAAAAGACGATCGACATACTGCATCCCGGGGAGATCTTCGGTGAAATGGCAATCCTCGAGGAGGCGCCCCGCTCGGCCAACGCAGTCACCCTGGATCCGGTTCGCGCGTTGGAGTTCAACCGGGAAAACTTCGAGATTCTGCTGCGCGGCAACCCGCAGATCGCTTTGAAGTTGCTCAAGTTGCTCACCAAGCGCATATACGACCAGCGACGGCGTTTCATGATTCTCACCCTCGATGATGAGCAGGCCAAAGTAGCCGACGTGTTTCTTATGCTGAACGAGTTGCAGGAGCAGCCCGAAAACGAGGACACGGATCAGCGCAGGTTCCATACCACCCCGGACGATGTGGCGCATTGGGCCGCCATCTCGCCGGAGAAGAGCCGGGAGGTACTGCATCACTTCGCGTCGCAGCGTCGGGTGGAGCTGCACGAGGACCAAATCGTGGTGACGAACATAAACGACTTTGCGCGCTTTGTTCGCTCTCGTAGAAAGCTGTAGGGCGGAGCCCGCCGGGCGGCCTATCCTCCTGCAGCTGCGGGCTCCCGCGGCGCCGCGGCCCACCGGTTTCGCACCGATCCCGGGAAATGCGTATAAGATTGCGATTTTTCCCGATTTTTTTGCATATAGTCCTTGACTAAGCGATTCATCATACCTAGCCTCCTCCCTTAAGTATACGCACGCAACACCGGACGGCGGTGGTTGCCGTGTAATGTAGGAGGAGCGTATGCGGAGGAAAGGCTCGCAGATACTCTGGGAAACTCTCGTTCGTGAGGGTGTGGAGGTAGTATTCGGTTATCCCGGCGGCGCCATTCTACCCGTGTACGATGCCATGCTGGACTATCCGGTCCGTCACGTTCTCGCCCGGCACGAGCAAGGGGCGGCGCACATGGCGGACGGCTACGCGCGGGCTACCGGAAACGTAGGCGTGGCACTCGCCACTTCGGGTCCCGGTGCGACCAACCTGGTGACGGGTATCGCCACCGCGATGATGGATTCCTCCCCCATGGTGTGCATCACGGGGCAGGTACCGAGGGCGGGCATCGGTTCGGACGCCTTTCAGGAAACGGACGTCACCGGCGTCACGCTCCCCATAACCAAGCACAATTACCTTGTCACCGACGCCGCCGACATCGAGTCGGCGGTGCGGGAAGCCTTCTATATAGCGCGATCCGGACGCCCCGGACCGGTGTTGGTGGACATCGCCAAGGATGCCCAACAGACGGAGATCGAGTGGTCTCCCGATCTGGAGCCGGTGCGAATGCCCGGTTATCGGCCCGATCTCACCGCGCCGGACGCCGAGTTCCAGCGTGCGGCGGAGCTCATAAACGAGGCCGAGCGCCCGATCGTCCTCGGGGGACACGGGATCATGATGTCGGGAGCGGAGGAAGCGGTGCGTACGTTCGTCGAAAAGGCGAATGTCCCTGTCGGTATGACGCTCCTCGGCCTCGGCGGGCTTCCCATCGACCATCGGCTGAATCAGGGCATGATGGGGATGCATGGCGAGGCATGGGTCAATCAGGCCATTCAGGAGGCCGATCTGCTCGTTGCCTTGGGAATGCGGTTCGATGATCGAGTGACCGGAAACCTCAAGAGCTATGCGCCTAACGCGCGGAAGATTCACGTGGATATCGATCCGACGGAGATAGACAAGAACGTCAGGGTGGACGTGGGAATCGTCGGTGATCTGCGTGCAACAATCGAGCGCCTCATGCCGCTTGTGGAATCGCGGCCTCGGACGAATTGGCTGGATCGTCTTTCCAGCCTGCGGGGAGAAGCGTCGGTGCGGGATATTCAGCGACTGCCGGACAACGGGCATCTGTATGCCGCGCACGTAATAAACGACCTCTCCCGCCATACCGACGGAGGTGCCATCATCGTCACCGACGTCGGGCAGCATCAGATGTGGGCCGCGCAATACTACAAGCACAACTTCCCGATGCATCACATCACTTCCGGCGGCCTCGGAACCATGGGATTCGCTCTTCCGGCGGGGATCGGAGCGAAATTCGGTCAGCCGGATGAGCAGGTGTGGGTCATCGCCGGCGACGGCGGCTTCCAGATGACCGCCCAAGAGCTGTCCACCTGTGCTCAGGAGCATCTCGATCTGAACGTTGCTATCATTAACAACAACTTCCTCGGGATGGTACGGCAATGGCAGGAGTTCTTCTACGATAAACGGTATTCGGCTACGCCCATGTTGAATCCCGACTTCGTGAAGCTCGCCGAAGCGCACGGGCTGAAGGGACTCCGCTGTGACACCAGAGGCGACGTCGATGAGGTCATCAGAGCCGCGGAGAGCACGCCCGGGACGGTCGTGGTGGACTTCCGCGTCGAGCAGGAGGATACGGTGTATCCGATGGTGCCGACCGGAAACGATCTCAAGGAGATGATCCGCAGGCCGCAGACGGCGGATCCTTTGGTGGAAACCGCCGACGACGCGCTCTAAGGAGGAACGTATGACCGAGAGTGTAATGCGAATGTTTGCCGTATACGTGGAGGACAAGCCGGGGGTCCTGAACCGCGTCGCCTCGCTGTTCCGGCGCCGGGGGTTCAACATCGACTCGCTGACCGTGGGGCACACGCATCAGACGGGGGTCTCGCGGATGACCATATGCCTGGAGGCGGATCATCTGACCGCTATCCGCATAGAGGCCAACCTCTACAAGCTGGTCAACGTAATCCGCGTGGAGGATGTGACACCGCATCCGTCGGTCGCGCGGGATCTCGCCCTCATCAAGGTGCATACGAGTCCGGAGTCACGCTCGGAGCTGCTGCAGATCGTGGAGATTTACCGGGCGCAGGTGGTCGACTTCAACCAGGAGTCCATCATCGTGGAGATCACCGGCGATGAGGGGAAAGTCGACAGCTTCGTGGAGGCTCTCAGGCCATACGGCATAATCGAGACGGTTCGCACGGGAAAGGTCGCCATGTCCCGCGGACCCAACGCGCCGCCGGTCAGCCCGGAGTTCGTGGACGCACGGGTGCCGGAGGAACGACAGGTATGAAGTATCCGACGTATGTCATGAACGGAATCATCATTATTGCGTAGGGATGCGGCCGTCCTCGCGTCGGCGAGCATCCCGGAACCGGGTTTAGACGGGGCAACCGTCGACCCGGTTTTTTTGTGCCGTAACGGCGGCGCAATGAACGGGAAGAGCACTTAGTAAAGGAGGAGAGTATGAGGACCGTACCGGAACACGTCGATATCTACGACACGACGCTGCGTGACGGGACACAGCGCGAGGGGCTTTCGCTGTCCCTCGACGACAAGCTGCGTATCGCCCGGCGCCTCGATGAGCTGGGAGTAACCTACATCGAAGGAGGATGGCCCGGCTCGAACCCGAAGGACGCCGGTCTCTTCGACAAAGCCCGAGAGATGCAGTGGCACACGGCGGCGGTTGCAGCCTTCGGATCGACGTGTCGGGTGGGCAAGACTCCGGACGAGGACCAAAACATCGCCGCCTTGCTCGATGCGGAGACGCCGGTCTGTACGGTAGTAGGAAAGACGTGGAGACTGCACGTCACCGACGTACTGCGCACGGACCTTGCGGAAAACCTTCGTCTGATCGAGGAGAGCGTGGCGTACCTGATTTCCCGAGGACGGCGCGTCGTCTACGATGCGGAGCACTTTTTCGACGGCTATGCCGCCGACCCGGACTATTCCCTCGAAACGCTCGAGGCCGCCGCGCGGGGTGGCGCCGAGGTTCTCGTTCTCTGTGACACCAACGGGGGGAGCCTCCCTTGGACGGTTGAAGAGGCATTCCGGGAGGTGTCGCGGCACCTCGGCGACGTTCCCCTGGGGATGCATGCACACAACGACGGCGAGGTCGGAGTAGCCAACTCGCTGGCCGCGGTGCGCAGCGGTGCGGTTCACGTGCAGGGAACGGTCAACGGCTACGGTGAGCGCTGTGGCAACGCCAACCTCTGCTCCATCATCCCGGATCTGGAGATCAAGATGGACGTGCGATGCCTTGCCGACGGCAGGCTGTCGGAGTTGTACGATACCGCGCATTTCGTGGCGGAGGTCGCGAACCTGCCTCCCGACGACCACGCCCCCTACGTGGGACGCAGTGCCTTTGCCCACAAAGGCGGCATCCACGTGGCTGCCATGCGGCGGAACCCCCGGTCCTACCAGCACGTCGATCCCGAGCTCGTGGGTAACGAGATGCGGATCGTGGTGAGCGAGCTCTCGGGCCGGGGCAACCTGCTGAGCAAGGCCGAAGAGCTCGGTGTGGAAAGCTCGGGGGACGTGGCGGATGTGCTCGAGCGGATCAAGGAGCTCGAGTCCCGCGGCTTCTCGTTCGAGGCTGCCGAGGCGTCGGTGGCAATGATGCTGCACCGGCGCAAGAGCGACTACCGCAGTCCCTTCGCGCTGGTCGACTACACCTGTATCGTCGAGCATCGTCACGGGCGGGGAATGGTCACCGAGGCAACCGTGAAGGTTCGTGTGGGCGAGGAGGTTTACCACACCGCAAGCGAAGGCAACGGCCCGGTTGACGCCCTCTACCGCGCGCTCAGTAAAGCACTCTCGCCGGTGATCGAGGGCTTCGATCAGGTACAGCTCGCCGACTACAAGGTTCGCATTCTCGACGGCGTAAACGGCACCGCAGCCACCACCCGAGTGCTGGTGGACATGACCCTCGACGGCCGGCGCTGGAGTACCGTAGGAGCGTCCACGAACATCATCGAAGCCTCCTGGCAGGCCGTCTCCGACGGTATCGAGTACGGATTGTTGCAATACCGTCGGGTGGAGGAGACCCCTATGGAGAGAGGATCTCCAGAGCAAGCTCCGGCCGGTCGGTGATCAGGCCGTCGACGCCGCGGGCAGCCAACGCCGACATCTGTTGCGGATCGTTTATCGTCCACCCGGCTACGAAGAGGTTGCGTCCGCGGGCCGCCGCAACAAAACGCCTCGTTAACACGGGGATCGGGCCGCTCTTCGGTGGAACGAAGAGCGCCTCGTAGCGGGGCGCGACCAGACCGCCGGAGAAGAGCCAGGACGCCAGCAGGAGCCGCGCCACCTCTCGGTCGGTCCCGTGGGTAGCCGTCTCCGGGGAACTCCTTCGCACGCGCTCGAGGATCCCGTGGTGAAAGCTTGCGAGGACGGTGCGATCGCTGCGGCGATACTCCTTTAGCAGGCCGACGACCGCGTCGGCGAGGCCGGGGTCATCCTCCTTGATCTCGACGATCATGGGCGCTTCGGGAAACCGCTCGAAAACTTCACGAAGGGTCGGGACGGAGGTGCCCGCGCCCCGATACGGTCGCTGCTCGGGATCCTCGGGAGGCGCAAAACGATAGCCCGCGTCGAGGTCCCGGAGTTCGGCAAGGCGAAACGAGGAGACCGGACCCTCGCCGTTCGTGGTGCGGTCGACCGTGTCGTCGTGAATGACCACCGGGATCCCGTCCGCGGTGGAGCGAACGTCCATCTCGAGGAGGTCCGCCCCGACCGCGCGAGCCTTGCGGAAGGCGGCCGTCGTGTTCTCGGGGGCGATGCCGGCTCCGCCGCGATGGGCAATGACCGCCGGGCGATCTCGGGGAAGATTCTCGAAGATGGGGTGCTCCCGGGCGGGGCGTGCGGTGAGGAGCAAGGCCAGGTACACCGCGGCCACGGTGAGCACGATGACCTGCGGGCCGGCTCCGCGGCCCCGTCGGCCGTGCCGCTTCTCAGGGGTACAAGACCTAGGGGGAAGGCGTTCACTCGATGAGGCCGCGGCGCTTCTCATGCCGCATATCATAATAGCACGAAATCGGACAGCCAGAACTCGGATTCGAACCGAGGACCTGCTCATTACGAGTGAGCCGCTCTGCCACTGAGCTATTCTGGCGTGATTGTCTTCAGACTATAGCAAAGCGCCGGGTAAAAGTACAATCCCCGTAGCCGAATATCAAGATCAACGGCCGTCCTCCGATAATCAGTGGTAGACGGTGGCTACATGCCGCCATCGGAGGACCGACTGTGATTCGTGGACTGTACACGGGCGCGAGCGGAATGGTTGCGCAGCAGCACCGCATGGACCAGCTGTCGAACAACCTTGCGAACGTGGATACCGAAGGCTACAAGCGCGACATGTCTCTGCACAAGGCGTTCCCCGAGCTCTTGATCCGTCGATTCAACGACGACGGCGTCGTCCGCGTGCCGCACCGCACGCAATCGCTGGGCTCGGTGGATAATGCGCCGGTGGTGGGAAAGCTCGGGACCGGCGTGGAGCAGAACGAGGCGTACACGGTATTCTCCCAGGGCTCACTTTCGGAGACGCAGAATCCCTTCGATGTAGCCTTAGAGGGCGACGGTTTCTTTGCCGTGGACACTCCCAACGGCGAGCGCTACACCCGAAACGGCGGTTTCATCCTGGGACCCGAGAGTATGCTCGTAACCAAGGACGGGTACCCGGTCCTGTCGGAGGACGGTGAGCCCATTCAGATTCGCAAGAACAACTTCGCCATAGACAAGGACGGAACGATCTTCGCAAGTGACGCGTTTCCCGATGATCCCCAACGCCTGATCTCGATGGCGGAGAACGAGTGGGAAGACGTCGAGGAGGTGGGTCGGCTGAAGCTCGTGGACGTGCGTGAGCCGCGCTACTTGCGCAAGCAGGGCGACAGTCTGTGGACCAGCACGCGAGACTCCGGGGACGCGCAGATTCTGCAAGGAGAGGACCGACCGGCGGTGGAGCAGGGCTTTCTCGAGAAAGCCAACGTCGACCCTGTCAGCGAAATGGTTCGGATGATCGAGGTCAACCGCGCCTATGAAGCGAACCAACGGGCGGTGCAGGCTCACGACGAGAACACCGGACGCCTGCTGAATCAGGTGATGCGACTCTGAGATAAGGGCATGCAGGAACGGCGAGAGCAAGCAAGAGAGGTACCGAAGACATGATGCGTTCCCTGTGGACCGCGGCGTCCGGAATGAACGGGCAGCAGTTCAACATCGACACTATCGCGAATAACCTTTCAAACGTGAACACCACCGGTTTCAAGAAGAACCGCCCCGACTTCGAGGACCTGCTTTACCAGACCATTCGCACCGCCGGCACGCCGGCTACGGAGCAGACGCTGAAGCCGGTGGGCGTCCAGGTGGGGCACGGCGTGAAATCCGGCGCGTCGCAGAAGATTCATACCCAGGGATCTCTCGAGAATACCGGCAATATCTCCGACATCGCTATCGAGGGGGAGGGGTTCTTTCGGGTGCTCACCCACGACGGCTCCTTCGGTTACACCCGCGACGGATCTTTCAAGATCGACGCCGACGGTCAGCTCGTCACCTCCCAGGGATACCGTCTGATGCCCGAGGTGACGATGCCGGATAACTTCATACGCGATAGCCTGACCATCAACAAGGACGGACGTATTACGGTGAAAGTGCCGGGAAGCGACGATCCGGTGGAGGTCGGGCAACTGCAGCTCTATCGTTTCGTCAATCCCGCCGGGTTGAACGCCGTAGGGGAAAACCTCCTGAAGGAAACGGCAGCCTCGGGCGAGCCGATCTCCGGAACCCCGGGCGTGGAGGGTATGGGGAGCACTCTTCACAAGTTCCTCGAGACGTCAAACGTGGAAATTGTCAATGAGATGGTGGACATGATCGTGGCACAGCGTGCCTACGAGTTGAACAGCAAGGCCATCCAGACCAGCGACACGATGCTCGGCATCGCAAACAACCTCAAACGGTAGGAAGGTAGTTTATGCTGGACCCGGTCGGCGCTAATCTCTCTCGCTTTCAGGCGACGCGCTCAGCCGCCGCAGACCCGAGCGGAGTAGAAACCGACACCGCTCGTTTGGAAGAAGTGGCGACTGAGTTCGAAGCGCTATTCGTAGAGCAGATGCTCACGTCGATGCGTGATACACTAAACACCGATGACCGCATGCTGCACGGTGGCACCGGTGAGGAGTACTTCGAGGACATGCTCTACAGCGAGTACGCCAAGCTGATGGCTAAACGCATGGACTTCGGTATCGCCGATATGATCACCAAGCACCACGGTCAGTCGGGTGGAGA
>JBKHEN010000027.1:0-24324 GCA_046540795.1 Spirochaetaceae bacterium
GGGGACGGAGGCGGCCGGCCGTCTGGCGGGTCGCCCGGGGACGGAGGTGGCGCAAAAAAGAGCTACCGGATGAGCATGGCGTCACCGTATGAGTAGAAGCGGTAACCGCGCGTGACGGCTTCTCGGTAGGCATTGAGAATGCGCTCGCGTCCGGCAAAGGCGGAGACCAGCATAAGTAGCGTGGACTCCGGTGTGTGAAAGTTAGTGAAGAGCGCGTCGGCTACGCGGAAGCGGAATCCCGGATAGATGAAGATGTCGGTATCGCGCACCCCGGGGGTGAGCACTCCGTCGTCTCGTTCCCGTGCGGCGCTCTCGAGCGCGCGGATACTCGTTGTTCCCACCGCAACCACCGGCCTGCCCGCTCGTTTCGCCTCATTCACCGCCTCCGCGGTTG
This sequence comes from Spirochaetaceae bacterium, assembly GCA_046540795.1. GTDB lineage: Bacteria > Spirochaetota > Spirochaetia > DSM-27196 > PWMO01 > JAAAOH01. The sequence goes on from JBKHEN010000027.1 coordinate 395, forward strand.
TCGGTGGTATCTCGAATTGCTCCGCGTGCATCTCGTGGTCTTCCACGTTCTCGGCACGCACCGGCCAAAAAGTACCGAGACCGACGTGTAGGGTGAGAAAGTGCACCTCGATGCCCCTTTTCCGGAGCCGTTCGAGAAGCTCTTCCGTGAAATGCAGCCCCGCCGTGGGTGCGGCAACCGAGCCGAGCGTACGGGCGTAAACCGTCTGATAACGCTCCGCATCCAGGGCATCGTCGCTTCGACGTATGTAGGGAGGAAGGGGAACGCTCCCGTATTGCTCGATGTAGCTCTCGTCCACCGGCTCGCTGAACTCGAGCAATCGGCGCTCGGCCTGTTGACGGATGACTTCCGCCTTGCGTCGGCCGGGAAAGGTGAACGTCCTGCCGATCTTCGTGCGCCGAGCTCGGTTCGTGATGGCCCAGAAGCGCCGCTCGTCCAGGCGCTCGAGAAGCAGGAACTCCGTGGTGCCTCCGGTATCCGGTCGGCGCGCCTCGAATCGAGCCTTTCGCACCCGGGTGTCGTTGAGGACGAGCAGACTATCCGGCGGGAGGTAGGACGGAAGCTCGCTCACCTGCGTGTGGTGACGCTCACCGCTTTCCCGATCAAGAACGAGCAGGCGGGCATCGTCGCGGCGGTCCGCCGGGCGCTGAGCTATGAGCTCTTCGGGCAGCTCAAAAGAGAAATCCCTGGTCTTCACGCTTACTTCCGTCCGGTGCGTAACCGAGGTGCTCGAAGGCGAGCGGCGTTGCCACCCGCCCTCGCGGCGTCCGTTTGAGAAAGCCCCGTTGGATGAGATACGGCTCGTAGAAATCCTCGAGAGTATCGATCGCCTCGCCGATGGAGATTGCCAGCGTCTCCGCCCCTACAGGACCACCGTCGTAATACTCTATGATAGTAGAAAGGATCCGGCGATCGTGGTTCTCGAGCCCGTAGGAGTCGATTTCGAGCCGCCGCATACTCTCGGTGACGATTTCCGCCTCGACCCTACCGTTTCCGAGGACCTGGGCAAAGTCTCTCACGCGGCGGAGGAGACGGTTGGCCACGCGGGGTGTGCCGCGGGAGGATCGGGCGATGAGCTCCAGGGCGTTGTCGCTTGCGCTCACCCCGAGGATGTCGGCCGACCGGCGCACGATCTTCACGATATCCCCGGTGGTATAGAAATCGAGACGAACGGCGATCCCGAAGCGGCTGTGCAGCGGGCCGGCCACCAGTCCCGCTCGCGTCGTTGCGCCTACCAGCGTGAAAGGAGGAATGGGAATGCGAATCGTGCGAGCCGCGGGCCCCTGCCCGACGATCCAGTCGAGCTCGTAGTCCTCCATGGCGATATAGAGCATCTCCTCCATCGCCGGTTTCAAGCGGTGAATCTCGTCGATGAAGAAGACTGCGCCTTCCGCGAGAGTAGTGAGGATACCGGCGAGGTCCTTGGGCTTGTCGAGCGCCGGTGCCGAGGTGACCTTGAAATCGACATTCATCTCGTGAGCCATGATGCCGGCAAGGGTGGTCTTGCCGAGCCCCGGCGGGCCGCTGAGGAACACATGGTCCAGGCTGTCGTGCCGTTCCCGCGCGGCCTTGATGAACACCGAGAGATTGTCCTTGATAGCGTCCTGTCCCTGGAAATCCGAGAGCCGCAACGGACGCAGGCGCGGCTCTACCGCGTCGTCGTCGGCGTATTCTCCGCGCAGTATGCTCGACTCACCCATATAGGTTTAACATAGCACGAACGTCCCCCACCGGGAACCGGGACCGGTGTTGACGAAAACGCGCGCGGCGTCGGTGCCGCCCCGCTCCTCCGTCCCCGCTCCTCCGTCCCTGCTCCTCCGCCTCCGTCCCGGCGGGCCGCGCCCGCGGACCGACAATCTGATCATCCCCGCGCGATGCCTTCAGCTAAGCCGCACGATGGCCCGTTTCAACACCTCGGATTCTTTCGCCTCGCTCTCCTCCGGCAAATCGTCGGAGGTGAGGATGCTACGGACCGCGTCGGTCGCGCTACGCTCGTCGAAGCCCATATCGCAGAGCGCTCGCACGATGTCCCCCGCGGGCTCCCGCTGCTCCGGTGAGGCGGTAACGAGCCGTCCCTTGAGCGTGAACACCATCTTCTCCGCCGTCTTCTTTCCGAGCCCCGGAAGAGACGAAAGGCCGCGAATATCCTCGCGTTCGAGTAGCTCCTGGAACTCCCGGGCGGTTACCCCGGTCAGAATCCTCAGTGCCTGTCGCGGACCGATTCCCGACACCGAGAGCATCTCGATGAAGACACGGCGTTCCTGCTCGTCGGCAAAGCCGTACAACCGCATTGTGTCCTCGCGGTGGTAGAGATACACCGGCACGCGAACCTCTCCGCGCAGACCGCCGAGTCGTTGCACCGCGGTACCGGAGGCCTCGAGGTGCCATTCTACGCCGGCGGTCTGTAAACGCACGTAGTCGGGGCCTGTGGCGGTTATCATTCCGGTCAGACTGTTGATCATCTCAACTCCCCTCGTCCGACGGCCCGTTGGGTTGCACGGCGCGGGCGGCCCGCCGGGAGAAACCCAGATTGTGGATGTGACAGACCGCTGCGGCCAGGGCGTCGGCCGCATGATCCGGCGCAGGCACCTCCGGCAGCCCGAGAAGCACTCGAAGCAACTCTTGCACTTGCGACTTTTCCGCCGCACCCTGGCCCACGATCGCCTGTTTTATGACCTGGGGCGTGTATTCCGCCGCACGAACCCCACCACGCTCGAGGGCAAGAAGCACCACCCCCCGTGCTTGGGCAACCGGGATCGCGCTGGAGGTATTTCGGGTGAAGTAGAGGTTCTCTACACCTGCCTCACGGGGACGGTGGGTGGTGAGGATGGATTCTACCTCGCGGCAGAGTTTGTCCAGCCGGGCACCGACCCTATGCCGCGCGTCCGTGGTTATGACCCCATAATCGACCAGATGATAGCGGTTGCCGCCGGCGTCGATCAGCCCCCAGCCGGTATGCGCAAGTCCCGGGTCGATACCCAGAATCAGACTCATGCCTCTGCAAAGTCGTAGTCGGCCGGAATGTCGAGGTTGGTGGAGACTTCCTGGACGTCGTCGTGATCGTCGAGCAATTCGATCAGCTTTATGGTTTTGCGGGTTCCCTCCGGATCGAGGGATATCGTTGCTTCAGGAATTTTCGTGATGGATGCGGAGCTGTGCTCGAAGCCCGTTTCCTCCATTGCCGTCAGTACCGACTCGAAGTCCTCCGGCGCACAGGTTACCTCGATCTGATCGCCTTCGGTGGAGACATCCTCCGCACCCGCCTCCAACGCCTGCTCGATTATCTCGTCTTCGGTGTATTTTTCGGTGGGATAGGTGATGAGGCCTTTACGGCTGAAAAGGTATGAGACGCAGCCGTTCTCACCGAGGTTTCCCCCGTTCTTTGAAAAGATGCTGCGCACGTCGGCCGCCGTTCGATTCCGATTGTCGGTGAGGGTCTCCACCATAATGGCCACGCCGCCGGGACCGTAGCCCTCGTAAGTCATCTCTTCGTATGCGACACCCTCGAGCTCTCCGGTACCCTTCTTGATCGCGCGATCGATGTTGTCCTTGGGCATGTTATGCGACTTGGCCTTCTCGACCGCCTGGCGGAGGCGGGGATTTGCCTCGATCTCTCCGCCGCCCGTCCGGGCCGCGATGGTGATCTCCTTGATGAGCTTGCTGAAGATCTTTCCCCGTTTTGCGTCCTGCGCGCCCTTTTTATGCCTGATGGTCGCCCATTTGCTGTGACCGGACATTTCTTCTCCTCCGCACTCTTTATGGGCAACGGTACCACCCGCCTTCGCCTACGTCAAGTTCACCGGCGATGTCACGAAGCAACGCATCGAGGTACCACATACCGTCACCGGTGACCCGCATAGCCTCTTCAGTCAGCTCGAGAAACCCCGCGCGCCGCCACCGTGCCACGGTGGCGGGAATCGTTGCAGTCGGGGTTATGCCGAAGCGGCGTCGTAGTCGCTCCAGGGAGAGGCCGTTACGCCGCCTCAGTCCGGTCATGAAATGTTCCAGAAGAAATCCGCGACGGGGGACAACCTCTACGTTCGGACCCTCGAGCGCCGAGGGCTGTCGGGGCATGCTCAGTCGCAACGCCCGACCGTCCCCGTTCGGTAGCGTAGAGACCGCTCCGGGACCTACGCCGAGGTACGGATCGAGGAGCCAGTAGGTCTCGTTGTGCCGGCACTCCGCTCCGGGCCGGGCGTAGTTTGAAACCTCGTAGCGGTCGAAACCTTCCGTGGCCAGGTAATCACGCGCTGCCTCGACAGCGCCGGCCGTTTCATCCATGTCCGGCAAGCCCTCGTGCCGGTCAACCACACGCCGCGCCAGTGGCGTGCCCGGTTCAACCGACAGGGTGTAGAGACTGATATGCTCCGTCCCCGTTTCGACCGCCCTCCGCACGTCCGAGAGCACCTCTCGGGGATCCGCGGCAATAAGATCGACGCTCAGGTTCGGGCCATCTCTTCGAGACGCCGCTCGCGACACCGCATCCAGTCCTGCGATAATCGCCCCCGTCTCCGGGCTCGGTCTTCCGAGAAAACGCCGCACGGAAGCCGAGAAGCTCTGTACACCGACGCTCACACGGGTGATCGGGAGCTCGGAGACCGCCTGCAACCAAGCCTCGGTGAGATCGCCGGGATTGGCTTCGATGGTCCACTCGGTGATGCCTGCTGCCTCACCCCCGCAGGCGTCCAGAACCCCGCGAGCCAGGTGTTCGAGGAGAGACGGATCGAGAATCGAAGGCGTACCGCCGCCGAAGTAGAGCGTCGTTACCTCAGGATGCCCCGTTTCGTCGAGCAATCGTCGGGCCTGAGCTATCGTCGCCTCAACCGTCACCCGGAGCTCCGTCTCCCCTCGAGGCGGGCACGAGTAGAATCCACAGTAGTCGCATTTGGCGCGGCAAAAGGGGACGTGAACGTATAGGGCGACCGAATGAGGATGGTCGACTTCAGCGAGGGTCATCGGTTCAACGTGCCGAACCCGTCGTAGGGAGCATAGCGGAACACCGCGCGGGAAAGAAGGGTATCCCGTGAGACTTCACCGTGGCGGCGCGAGTCGATGGCCCCGGGGCGGTTATCGGCGGCAAGGAAGTATTGGTCCTCATCGAGCTCCACGGGGTCCATCGTGCCGGAAAACGGAAGGTCCTCGGGCCAGTCGGTTGCCTCGTCCTCGCGAACGAGAGAATAGCGAAGGTCCGCAATTTCGAACTCGCTCTCGAAGGCACCGGAACTCTCGGATTGCACGTAGAACACGAAGTCTTCCATTCGCACGGTATCTCCGGGGAGCGCGATGACGCGCCTCACGACGGCTTCGGGAAACACGGGGTCATCGCCGAGGCGTATTCTCCCCGCGCTCACAAACCGCAACAGCGAGCGTGCGGGAGAGGCGAACCACGACGATGCTTCGGTATGGGTCGGGCGAAATACCACGATGTCCCCTCGGTCAGGGCTACCGAACCCTGGGGCGCGCGCCCCGAAAAGCGGCAACTGCGCCCCGTAGGGAAGCGCGGAGACGATGATCCTGTCTCCCGGTTCCAGGGTGGGGCGCATCGCCGTGCTTTGGATTTCGTGTGTCGCCACGAAAAACGTTGTGATGAGCTCATACACGAGAAACAGCAGAATGAGGAACTTCACGATTCCGAGAAGCCGGCTGCCCGCCGTGTGTTCCGGTTTGTAGAAACGAAATCGCGTTCGTCTCGGCCCGAACATTACTCGATAGCTCCGAACCGATCGAGGGGCCAGTAGCGAAACATCGCGCGCCCGAGAACGTCCCGGAAATGAACTGCTCCGAAGGCGCGAGCGTCACGGGAGTTATCCCGATTGTCCCCCAAAGGAAAGATGTGATCCGCAGGAACGTACCAACCGAGCCGATGGGATTCGCTGCGTTCACGGTAGCGCCCGTCGGAGGGATCGGCTGCATAAAGGGTGTGGGTACGAACCTTGTCGAGGTAGTAGCCGTCCACGGTGTCCCGAGCTTGCAGCTCTTCTAAAGCACGGGCGTTCTTGTCAGGGACGAGGACGCCGGCGTCACGGTAGCCGACGGCCCGTGCGGCACGGGTGAACACCGGGTAAGCCTCCGGCTCAACCATCCGGCGTACGGGATAACTCACCCCGGCCAGCTCACTGAATTCCTCCTCGGTCATCCACTCTGACTCGCCTTCGGGTTTGAAGAGCATCATTCCTTGCTCCGTGCGCAGCCGGTCACCTTCGACTCCTACGGCGCGCTTGATGAGAAAGTGTGCCCTCGGCCTGCCGTATTCGTCCCGATCAATGTCTACAAGCGAGAGGGTAATCATGTAGAGCACCCGCTGCAGGATATCGAAAGCAGGGCCTCGGGAGACGTAGGAGGGATTCTCAAAAATGACAACCTCCGCACGCTCGGGCTCGGCAAAACCGGGAAGCTTCGCAACTCCCGGCAACAACTCCGGTCCGTATACCAGCTTGTTGACGAATATGCGGTCCTGCAGTCTGAGCGTGTTGATCATTGACCCCGACGGTATCTGGTAAGCTTGAAGAAGATACTGATTGATCAGCAGCACTACGAAGGCGGCCCAGATGAAAGCCTCGATCCAATCGAGAATCTGATTCTTGTTGCGCTGCCGCTCGCGCTTCTCGATACGGCGCTGCCGCCGTCGAGTAAGCAGGCGCTCGGCCAAGGTTACGAGCCTTCGTTGCCAGGGTGCGGCCATGTTGAGCGCACGGTAGCAGAAACCCCTTGCGTTGACAAGCGCGAATACATGTCACTATAATGCCGCGCGATGAGCAAGCGCGCCTCGGAGTCGGCGTCTGCGCAAAGTCAGGCGCAGCATCACACCGTCAAGCTAACGCCGCTCCTGGGCATCCCGCCGACCACGTATGTCCCGGCGCTCCTTGGCGCCGTCTTGCTTGTTCTGCTCTTCTTTCTGCTGGTGTTTCCGGGGCTTCGCAACAACGGCACGATTATCGCCTTCCATAGCGTGCCGGAACGCGCTTCCGTGCTCGTGGACGGAGCGCGCATCGGATCAACCCCCGTTGAGGCTTTCGTGGAGAAGGGCCGTCGTAGCGTTACGATTCGACGACCGCATTTCGAAGAGGAGACCTTCGAGGTGGAGGTTCCGGGCCGTCTGGTCGGCTCCCTCCTGTTTCCACGGCGACTCGAGATCACGCGTCGGCTCACCGGCGGCAACGCGGAGGAGATTGCCCGGGAGGCGGCGCAGGAGTTCAATCGGTGGTCGTTGGTGGGTGAGGCAACTTCGCGCAATCAGTTCCCCCCGGTGTTATCGGCGGCGGCGACGGACCTCGCGGCGATGACATCATCGGAGGAGACGTCGGTGGCGTCGGCGGGGACGGAGGAGCTCAGGAAGTTGCTGACGCACACACTGCGGGACGTGAGCGGAGAGCACCTGCTGGCCGATTACCTGCGAGCCGCAGCTTTTGCCCGTTCGGATGCCGGGGCTCCGGGCGGCATAGCTATTGCGGAGGTTCTTCGAGATACTCTGAGACACTTCGACGAGAACCCCGGTCTTGCGTATCTCGCGGCGTCCGCCCTGCCCCAAGAGGTCGCGGAGGAGTTTCGCAGCAGTTCCTGGTTCGACGATACAACCGCCGAGCTTGTAACGGAGGTTCTCACAGCGACGCAGGAAGGCGGTCCCTCGGCACCGGATCCCGAGCGCATTGAAGTTGCAGGTGAAACCTTCGTCGAAGTCCCCGGCGATCGTTTCGTCATGGGACCGCAGGGGACGGAGGACAGCGAAACTGTCGGTTCTCTCGAGCGGCCTCGCGTGGTGGAGGTCGACGCGTTTTTCATGATGGAGACTGAGGTGACCCGACGTTTGTATCAGCGCTTCGTAAACGATCACCCCCGTTGGGCTCCAAGCGCGCGGGATGACCTGGTCGACGCCGGCTTGGTCTCGAAGGAATATCTCAATGATTGGGACGACGATTCGGTTTCCGATCAATCCACGCGTCCCGTTCGGTTCGTATCATACCATGCGGCCGAGGCGTTCTGTGAGTGGCTCGGTGACCACCTGCCGGAGGCGTTAACCGGGTATGAGGTTCGGCTTCCGACGGAGGCCGAATGGGAGTGGGCGGCGGCACTCAACGCCTCAGAAGGGTACGATGCGGTTTTCGCCGAAGAGGCCATATCGACACCGCTGCCGGTCGGCTCCTCGGAACCCGGACAACTCGGCATCTATGATCTTCTCGGGAACGTCTGGGAATGGACCTCGGATTGGTATCATGCGGGTGATTACGTGGTGGATGCACAACCGATCTTTCCCGGTACGCAGCGGGTTGTCCGTGGCGGGTCCTGGGCGAATGAGCGTCGATCAATCGGCACCAGCACGCGGGGCTCGCAGCCCCCATCCTGGAGCACGGCGTTCCTCGGCTTTCGACCCGTCATCGCGGAGGTATCACCATGAGCACCGCCGAAGGAAGCACCGTCGTGCTTGCCAAGAACAAACGTGCGTATTTCAACTTCGAGGTCATCGATTCTATCGAGTGCGGGATCGAACTGGTGGGGACGGAGGTAAAGTCCATACGGGGACGCCGTTTCTCCTTTGCAGACTCCTACGCCCGAGTGAAAGACGGCGAGATCTGGCTTGAGGGGCTCCACATCTCCGAGTACAGCCATGGCAACATCCACAACCACGATCCCGTGCGCCCGCGGCGCTTACTGGCGCACAAGCAGGAGATAAGACGGCTCAAACGCTACACAGATGAGAAGGGTTATACTGTTGTACCCCTCAAGTTCTACCTCAAGGGCGGGCTGGTCAAAGTTGAAATCGGTCTGTGTAGGGGAAAGCGCAAGCACGACAAGCGCGAAGCCATCAAGAAGCGCGACCAGAAGCGCGAGGAAGAGCGAGAGCTCAAAGAGCGATTCTGAAGGAGGAACCCCATCGACGGCAATGACCGGCAACAGTTCGAGGACTGCCGTAACTTCGCAGAGGAGATCGTCCGGGAGGCGGGGGATCTGACCCTGAAGTACTTTCGCAGTGGTGTTGCCGTTGAGTACAAAGAGGACCGATCACCGGTGACGGAGGCGGACAAGGAGACTGAACGTCTGCTGCGCGCCCGGATCTCGGAGCGTTATCCCGAGCACGGGCTCGCCGGGGAAGAGCTGGGCGTGCCGGAATCCCGCGGTGAGTGGACTTGGGTCATTGATCCCATAGACGGCACGCAGGCTTTTGTGCACGGCGTACCGCTCTACACGGTCCTCGTGGCGCTACTACACGGTGGCGAACCGGTAGTTGGCGTTATTCACAACCCGGGCACGAAAGAGACTGTTTCGGCGGCGGTGGGTGGTGGCTGCCGACTGAATGGTCGCCCCACCCGGGTCCGATCCTGCAAACGGCTCGAAGAGGCGGAAACCTGTACTACTGACTTTGCCGTCTTCGCGCGTGACGCCACCGAACTGCACGAGCGTGTGGTACGAGAAGTCCCTCTTGCACGGACGTGGGCCGATGCGTACGGCTACCTGCTGCTTGCCACTGGTCGGATCGATATGATGATCGATCCACACATGGCCGTGTGGGATATTGCACCAATGTATCCCATAATCGAAGAGGCCGGCGGTCGCATCACCACCATAGACGGGCGGCGAGACCCTCTCGGGACCAGTGCCGTCGCGGCCTGTCCGGAGTTGCACAGACGTCTGCTGCCGGCGTAGCGTGGCGCTTCCTCCGTCTTCGTGTTTACCACGATCCCCCGGCGGGGCCGGATCCCTGCGACCCCCGCGACCCCTGCTACGACAATGCCGCACCTAGCCCGAAACCCGGGAAGAGCACGTGTGTCAATGGATTTGGCCTGCTAACGATCCCGGGAGGACCGTCGATAAGCAGACGGTGCCCTCCATAAGGGTACTGCTCCGGGCAAGCGGCAATATTGGCCCTCACCGGATTCTCATTGATGTACACAAACGTCGCAGCAAACTGACGCAGTGAGGAGATAATGCGACTCTTGAACCGATCGTACCACACATGTCCCCGCAGCCCTCTCATTCGATTGAACTTGATGGCAAACACGCTCAGAATCCACTGCATGATCTGCGAAAGACTCTCTCCGGTGGCCGGGGTGATCATCAAGTGAAAATGGTTGTCCATGACACAGATCGTGGTTACTCTGAAGTCATATTTGCCCTTCGCTCGCCGCACCGTTTCGAGGAACAACTGCTTCATCAGGTCGCCTTCCAGAATGAACTCCTGTCGATTCGCCCGCGCTACAACGTGGTACTCGACACCGTCACGTAATTGTCGTGCCTTTCTCATACCTCCTGTTACGGCGATTTTCGCGCTGCTGATTGTAGATTCCTGCAAAGACGCAGCGGATTTGTACCGGTCGCGCTTTGCGAGCCGCGTCGGCCGTCTGCCTCCGTCCCCGATGCCGCCCCGATGCGGCCACCCGATGCCGCCAACGCCGGTGTGCGGGTCAGGGGTGTGGTGACGGTTAATGCGGTGAATGCGAGGCCTTTGACCGTACAGGAAATTCGAGCTATATTATGGATGTATTAGTGGATGCACGCCGAGGGGGGCGAAATGGTTTCGACTCAGGAATGGCGTCGGCATGTGTTGCAGGTGGAGCGCCCACTCCTAAAAGGCACAAAAGTAACTGCAGACGAAGCAGATTACGCACTCGCCGCATAAATAAGGCGGCGACGGGCTCCCGGCGCGCAGTTCTGAGCGTCGGGTAGCTTGCCAAAAATCAGGACTTGCTCCGACGGTTGCTCGGTGCCGTCGGGGGACTTACAGCCGAGCTCACCCGGAACGAAGGCATGTCTTCCGGCCTCGCGTTTCGGGAGTATGGACGGAAGACTAAGCCTGTAGATGCGCATGCGCGCTCCTGAGGACCCGGGTTCGACTCCCGGCGCCTCCATCGTCCCTCGCCCCAAATTGAACCGACATTCGACGGTTTTTGCGCGGCGGCCGACACTTCCGCGCTCAGGACCTCCTCGGGGAATGTGGCGGTATTCCGGCAATCACTCGCCTCGGCACGGCAAGCACGTTCGGCGGCTTTCGTCCAACGCCGACAGGTAGATTATTTCACTCCCACTCGATCGTTGCAGGCGGCTTACTCGAAACGTCATAAACCACCCGACCGATCTCCGGATGCCGGTTAGTGATGATCGAGGAGATCTCCAGGAGATCGTCCGGCGGAAAGCGGTAAACCTCTGCGGTCATTCCGTCGGTGGAACCCACCGCCCGCAGTGCCACAACCGCGCCGTAACCTCGCTCATCGCCGGCCACACCCACCGAGCGTAGCGGTAGAAGCACCGCAAACGCCTGCCAGATTTCGTCGTAGAGTTCGCGACGTTCGAGCTCGCCGAGGTAGGTATGATCGACTTCCCGCAGCAGCCGGCAGCGCTCGCCGGTGACCTCGCCAAGAATCCGCACCGCCAACCCGGGGCCGGGGAACGGATGGCGGCGGAGGATTTCTTCCCGAACGCCGAGCCGACGGCCAAGAGCTCTTACCTCGTCCTTGTAGAGGTGGATCAGAGGCTCGATCACCAATCCGGCTGCCCGTTTCGCCTCGATCAGCGGTGAACGCACATTATGATGCGACTTGATTACCCGCGCGTGGTTCCCAACGCCGCGGCCGGACTCGATATAATCGGTGTAAAGCGTGCCCTGTGCAAGGAGGTAGTCACCGGGTACGTACCGGCCGATCTCGCGTTCCTGGACCCGTACGAAGGTGTCACCGATCACTCGGCGCTTTTCCTCCGGGTCGGTAATACCCTCTAGAGCCGAGAGAAAGGTCTCCTCCGCATTGATAACATAGAGATGCTCCGCACCGAGCGCCTCGAGCCCGAGGCGGACTTCTTCGGTTTCCCGGTGGCGCATAAGCCCGGTGTCGATGTACATCAAGTGGACCTGCTCCGGCGGCAGGGCGTGAAGAAGCATCGCCGCGGTAACCGTGGAGTCCACGCCGCCGGAAATGAGAAGCAGTACAGGCTTGGAGCCGACCCGTGAGGCGAGCTCGGCGGACATCTGCTCGGCGTAGGCCTCCATTGTCCACTGTCTACGCGCCCCGACCATGCCGAGCACAAAGTTTTCGAGGATGCGTTTGCCGTGTTCGGTGTGTGTCACCTCCGGGTGAAACTGAATCCCCGCCGCATTGAGCTTCGGGAAAGATATGCAAGCGGGCAGCCCGTGAACCGATCGTGCAATCACCTCCGTCCCCGCCGGGGGGCGCTCGATGCTGTCTCCATGGCTCATCCAAACGACCGATGCCTCCGGAAGCCCCTCGAGAAGCGGATGATCGTTCTCCCTGAGCATCCTCGCCCCGCCGTACTCTCTCCGACGCTGGCGCTCCACTACGCCACCCTGATCGTGGACGAGACGCTGCAGCCCGTAGCAGATACCGAGGATGGGGAGTCCCGTCTCGTAAACACTCGGATCGGGTGTGGGCGCATCGGTGTCGTGAACCGAATAGGGCGAGCCCGAGAGGATGATGCCCTGTACCTCGTTGAGATCGATTTCACCGAGCGGTACGTCTCCCGGGACAATCCTCGAATAGACCGCGAGCTCGCGAATGCGGCGGGCGATGAGCTGAGTGGTTTGACTGCCGAAGTCGAGAATCAGGATTGTGTCCACGGATCCCGCTCAACGATAGTGTGCTCGCGCTCCGAGCCCACGGAGATGATTTCCACCGGCACGCCGGTGTAGGATTCGATGTAGCGAATGAGCTCCCTCGCCTCTGCCGGTAGCTCATCGACCCGCCGCGCCCCGGCGGTGGAGCTTTTCCAACCGGAAAGTGTCTCCAGGATCGGCTCCGCCCGAGCTATAGCCGAGCGCGAGGCCGGAAAATAGCGCGTTTGTCTGCCGTTGATACGGTAGGCAACGCACACCGTGACCTCGTCGAAGGTATCGTAGATATCGAGATGGGTGAGCGCCAAAGCGTCGAGCGAGTTACTCCGGCACGCGTACGCGAGAGCCACCAGATCGAGATAGCCGCAGCGGCGCGGGCGTCCGGTCGTCACCCCGTACTCGTGGCCCAACTCTCGGACCACGTGTTCGAGGTCCCCGTCACGCTCGGCAGTGAACTCCGTGGGGAAGGGTCCGTTGCCAACCCGCGTCGAGTAAGCCTTGCACACCCCGATCACTCGGTCGATTTCTCGGGGACCGAATCCTCCGCCGACGGCGGCGCCACCGGCGGCCGAGCATCCCGATGAGACGAAGGGATACGTGCCGAGATCGAGATCGAGGAGCGCGCCTTGGGCACCCTCGAGGAGCACCGGGGTATCGGCGTGCTCGCTCATGTAGGCGTTTATGTCCACCACCATGTCGCGGAAGGCTTCGCGATGCTCGAGCAGAAACGAGCGATCCTCCTCCGACAACGCCTCGAGAAGCTCCTCGTCGAAGGCATCGATCACCCGCACGCCGTCACGTGCCGCCTTCGTCGAGTAGGTCACGCCGATACCTCGTCCGGTAGTGCCGATCGGCTGCGTTCTGCTCTTGTCGAGCTCCTTGTCCGCGCGCTTGTAGCGCGGGAGTACCAAGTGGGCTCGATCGGAAATGAACACCCGCCCTTGCCACGACACGCCTTCGGCCGATAGCTCAGAGAGCTCCTGTTCCAGAGCCTGCGGATCGATTACCATGCCCGTGCCGAGAACAACCTGTTTCTGCGGGTAGACAATACCGGAGGGAACGAGGTGTAGCTTATACGTATGACCCCCATGGACAATCGTGTGGCCGGCATTCGCTCCTCCGGAAAACCGGGCGACGATGTCCGCCCCCTCCGCCAGAAAGTCCACAATCTTCCCTTTGCCCTCGTCACCCCATTGCGCTCCAATTACCACCAGTTTCATTGTGTCCGCTTCCTCTCATTCAACGCGAATAGTTCGGCGGCTCCTGCACCATCGAGACATCATGGACGTGTCCCTCTCGATAGCCGGCAGCGGAAATCCGGGTGAACCGTCCACGCTCGCGGAGCTCCCTGAGGGTACGGGTCCCGCAATAGCCCATTCCCTTCCGTAGACCCGAAACCAGCTGCATAAGAAAAGGAGCCAGTTCTCCGCGGTAGGGCACCCTCCCCTCTACGCCCTCGGGTACCGGCTCATCACCCTCCGCGGTTGCGTAACGGTCGGCCGAGCCTTCCTTCATCGCACCGACTGAGCCCATGCCTCGATAGGCCTTGAATATACGACCTTCGTAGATCACCTCGCGTCCCGGCGCCTCCTTGAGACCCGCAAAGAGGTTACCAATCATTACCGCATGGGCACCCGCGGCCACAGCCTTGGTGATATCGCCGGAGTACTTGATGCCCCCGTCTGCAATGACCGGAATGCCGTCTCGAGCCGCTTCCTCGGCACACCGGCACACAGCCGTCCATTGTGGAACACCAATGCCTGCAACCACCCGGGTTGTACAGATGGAGCCGGGGCCTACGCCGACCTTCACGGCCTGAGCGCCGGCGTCGATGAGCCGGCGTGTTGCCTCCGCGGTGGCCACATTGCCGCCGATCACCGGAACCGGCGCGTGCCGCCGGATATGCGCCACTGTATCGAGCACGGCCTTGGAGTCTCCGTGAGCCGTGTCGACCACGATGACATCCGCCTTGCTCTCTACAAGTAGCGGTAACCGCCGCTTTAGGTCACCCGGTCCGACGGCCGCTCCCACCAGCAGTCTGCCGGAGACGTCGGTTGCCGCATGCGGATAGGCCTCGTGCTTTTCGATGTCCTTTACCGTAATCAGGCCGCTCAACGAGCCCTGGGCGTCGACCACCGGGAGCTTCTCTATTTTGTGCTCATCGAACATGGCCTTTGCCGCGTCTATGCTCGGCGATCCCTGCATCACCACCGGGTCCGGGGTCATGACCTGCCTCACCGGAAGCCCGTCGTCGCTGCAGAAACGCATGTCGCGACTGGTGATGATTCCCCGCAGCTTGCCGCCGTCGATAACCGGTAAGCCGGAGATGCCGTTGCTGCTCATGATCCGCCGAACCTCGGCAACCGTCTGATCGAGCTCCACGGCCACCGGCGATTCGATAACCCAGTTGAGAAAGCGCTTCACTCGGTGGACTTGTCCCGCCTGTTGATGAGGGGTGAGATTGCGGTGAATGACACCCAGACCGCCCTGCAGAGCCAGGGCTATGGCAAGTTCCTCCTCGGTTACCGTATCCATAGCGGCAGAAAGCACGGGAACGTTCAGGGAAATTCCGGGGACCGGCTCCGTGCGCACATCGGCCTCGGCCGGTAGAAAATCAGCGTAGCCGGGGAGGAGCAGTACGTCGTCGTAGCTCAGCGATTCGTCGAGCGCCATTGGCGCGGCCTCCTTGATGGAATGGACAAGCACATAAAAACGGGCTCTTTATCAATGCGCCGCAAACGAGGATAATCACAATATGAAACCTTACCGTATTCTCGTGATCACAACAATGGCCGCCATGCTCTTGGGAGGGCTCCTTTTCGGGTGTGCCGAAGAGCAAGAGCCGCCCCCGACGGTGGAGCGCAATCAGGTGGTGGTACCGGAAGCCGGGGAAGGTATCAGACTCGCCTCGGAGGAGCGTCCCGAGCTCTCGATCCGGACTCAAGAAGCTGAGAAGGATCTCAACGTTCGAATGCCCGAGGGTGCGGTTCCCTCTCAGGCAATCGACGTCAACCTCGACGTCGATGAGCCCGATGAACAGATCATCGTCTTCAAGCGACGCGACGATACGGAGGACCGTATACACTTGCTTGTCGCCGACTACGACAGCATCCGCAATTCTTATGTACCCGCGTGGGAAGGGACGACCGAGGCAACCAATTTGCGGACCTTCGCAGTTTACACCAAGGATCTTACCGGGGATCATGACCTGGAGATCGTTGCCCTCGGTACCGATAACGAAGGGCGGCAAACTCTCGATATCTTCAAGCGCGCCTCCGCCTTCGGCGGTGTGGGATTACGTTATCGCCATGTTGCGTCCTTCAATACCGACGCCAGTATCGAGATACAGGAGACCGAGCGTTCGGACGCATACCAGTCGGTCCAAACCGGCGGTGTCAGCTTTCCAATCGTCGTCTATCGTCAAGACGAGGACTCGGATGACGTGCCCAACCTAATCAGAGAAACGTATCGCTGGCGGGACGATGAGGATACCTACGTCGAAACGGGGACGGAGGAAGTGTCCGGAACCCGGATGGAGGAAGAGCAGCTGAATGAGCTTTATGAGAGCGATTCGGAGGCTTTCGACCGGTTTCTTTCAGGACCGTGGTACCGCGCGACCGGAGATGAGGTGGAAGAAGCCGGCGAGATCATCTCCTTTGATCCAACCTCCGATCGGATCACGTTTCACGCCGGAGAGACCTTGGAGTCCTACGAGTGGGTGGACTCCCACAAGACCGTCTTCCGTGACGGACCAGGCATCTGGGTAAACGTACGCAACGAGCCGCTTGCCAACATTCGCCGGCAGATCTCCATTTCCGTGGAGGCCATCGATCGCGTATCTCTGCGCTTCGAGGATGCCGAGAACTGGAACGGCACGTATCGCAAGCTCACCCCGCGTCTCCGGGATACGCTGCTCGCCGGTGACGGTGATCCCACACGCGCCACGGACGCGGAGCTCTCCGGTCTCTACAGCAACGAGAGTGGAACGGAGATCTTCTTTGCTTCTCCGCGCTTCACCATGCGTACCGAGGATGAAGAGCTACAGGGGGGATTCGCGGCCTATCATCTCGATGACGACGTGTTGAGGCTGAAGATCACCAACGAAAACGGCTTGGTTGTGGACAATCGCACCTACGCCTTCGACTACTCGGAGAACGTCACCGATCGGCGGATCGTGCGGCGCCTCGAGCTGACTCCCGCCCGCGTGCGAGTTACCGGTGTGGAACGAACGAGCAACGAAACCATCACCCTTGAGCAAACCGAAGAGCTGGAAGACGACGAAGAAGGAGAAAACGGGGAAGCCGAAGGCGAGAACGACGACGACGGCGAAGAGGAGGAGGAGGACGACGACTCGGCAGGAGCCTAACCTCGCCGCCGCGGTGCGCTACCTCGCCGCGGTTCGAGGCGCACGGCATGCACCGGCCGCGCGGGACGGTGGATCGCCCAATGCACCCGATCGCGGTTATTCTTCTTCGTCGAAGAGGAGAAATCCCTCGAAGCCCTGCTCTTTCAGGCGCACTAGCAGTTCCTGCGCCTCGGTCGCCTCGGCGACCGGTATGATGACCCGGTGGAAACGGCCGTCAGGGCCCTTGCGAATCTCGGCGTCGAACCCGATGCGCTCCATTTCACGGCGCATGTCGCGGGCGTTGTCTTCTCCGCGAAAGGAACCGACCTGCACACCGCTCGCCCCGCTGTGCCCGGATGTCTGCTCATCGACAGTGTCTTTGCCGTCTTCATCGTCCTGCGGGGCGGCGGAAGGTGTGTCCCCGGAGGGCGTTGCTTCGTTATCCAAGATCGCGTCCGTTTCACTATCGCTGTCCTCCTCCCCCGCGGGCGCAGGAGATGTTACGAACGCGGTACTGCCCGCTCCTAGAAGCAGTGACGGACGCGGCATCTCCGAAACACCGAGAACCTCCTCCGAGTCCGTGGGCGAGACCGTGTCGGCGGCGCCGGTGCCCGTGGATCTTGAGATCATTGCCTCCGGGCTATCCGGATAGAGTACGGAAAGGCGGTTCAGAGCGCGTCGAGCACGGTCCTCGCGCTCGAGTCGACCGGCCACCCGATGGATGAAGAGCAGCGTCTCGGGGAGCACCGTGGGCGCGTGATCCGCCTCGGCAAGTAACTCCGCAAGCTCAAGTGCCTCTTCCAGTCGGTCCGTCGCCGCGAGCGCCCGGGCCTCGAGCAGCGCCGCCCGACGCTGAAGCCGCGGGTCGCGCGCCTCCGCCACCACTCGTGCCGCCCGCGTTCGAGCGCTTTCGTTCTCTCCGAGCTCGAGCCGCAACACCGCTTCCTCGAAGAGATACGTCGTTGCCAGTCCGAGATCGGTTCGGCCGTCACCTCCGTCCCTCGCTGCGGCGCCATCGCCGTCACCTCCGTCGCCGTCACCTCCGTCCCCCGCTGCGGCGGCGGCATCCGCGTAGGCCGAGGCTGCCGCCTCGAGATCGCCTCGAAGGGCCAACAGCTCCGCCTCCGTCGCCCGCAGGCGCGCAGCTTCCCTGCCGACCAGGGGCTCCCCATGAGTACGAATGATCTCGAGTGCGTCGGGGACGTGGGGCGTTTCCTCTACCGCCTCTAAAACCAGCTCGAGCCGCTCGGAGGAAGCGAGTTCGTCGTCGCTCTCGAGTTGCTCGAGGGCTTCGCCGCCGTGCAGGGCCGTGGTTACCACGACCAGCATCGCAACTGCGAGGGCCACCCGCGGCCGGCGAAGCGACGATGCGGTGACCTCCTCCGGCGTACACTCCGGCGTACGGTACGGCCCGCCGAGGGACAATGCGATGACGCCATCCGACGTACGGTCGTCCAAGGTGCTAGCTGTTTCCCGAACGCGACGGTTCCTCATGGTCGGGCGGTTTTTCATGGTCGGCCACCTTCTCTCCCGCTTCCCTTTTCGGACGTTTCGGCGGTGCGGTTAAGGTGCGCCGCGGAGACCGCCGGCGGAGGGCCAACGGCAGGGTTATGAGCACGCCCAGGGCAAAAGCAATGAAAAGGCTGACGAAGATGGGCACGTCCTCGAAACGATAAAACCCGAAGGATACATCCGCCGCGTGGTCGGCGTTGAAACCCACGAAAGCGAGGATGAGCCCCATCAGGACGAGAAAGCCGATAAGCTTCCAGGGCATAGGTCTTTTCACCTTCGCCCGCGCAGGCCGCGGGCAAACCGAAACAGATTGACGACGCCGGTACCGAGCAACCCGACCCCGCTCACCCACATCAGACCGGAGGCGAGCCCGCCGACGACCGGGAGGGAGGCGATCGCAGTCAGAATACCGCCGCCCGCCACAATGCCCGCGCCG
Source organism: Spirochaetaceae bacterium (assembly GCA_046540795.1). GTDB lineage: Bacteria > Spirochaetota > Spirochaetia > DSM-27196 > PWMO01 > JAAAOH01. The sequence goes on from JBKHEN010000027.1 coordinate 19,241, forward strand.
ATACGATCGGCCTTCTTCCCCGACGACATACCGGCACCGGCGATCGCGAGTACGCCGCCGATGATGAGTCCGGGAAGTGAGAAGCCGGCGCCGAATTGCGTGAGTCCCCGCAGCAGCAACAGACCGAGCCCGGCACCGGTACCGACGATGCCGGTCATGCCGCGGCGTTCGAGTTTTTCGCGTGGTACCAGATCACCCATATCCGCAATCCTCCGATTGTCTTCAGTGTTTGAAAGCGCGCTGACCGGTAAAGACCATCGTCGCACCGCGTTCGTTGCACGCCTCGATGACTTCCCGGTCCCTCATCGCGCCTCCGGGCTGTATGACCGCGGTCACTCCGCAGTCGAGCCCGACGTCGATGCCGTCACGAAACGGAAAGAATCCGTCGGAAGCCATGACCGCCCCCTTGAGACCGCCACAGTCCTCCTCGACCCGGGCTCTGACGTCGGCGGCCGCCTCTTCGTCGAGCTCGGTGTACCCCCTGCGGTAGCCGGCGTTCGCCTCCCGCTCTCGCGCATTCCGCAGAGCCTTGTCCCGGGCGATCTCGGCGGCGCCGACGCGATCCTGCTCGCCGGTGCCGATCCCCACGGTTACGCCGTCTCGCACGTAGATGATAGCGTTGCTCGTGACCGCACCGGCGACGATCCACGCAAGCTGCAAATCCCGGGCTTCGTCGGGGGACGGAGGTCGCTCTACCGCGTACTCCGTCCCCCGGTGCACGGTGCGTGCCGGCTCCATATCCTCCACATCGGGCAGATCCGGGACCGCCGACCATTGGACGATCACCCCGCCGTCGAGCAGCGAATGAAGGTCGACCACACGGGCGCCGACGTAACGCTCGAGCCGCTCCATATTGGCAATCCGCATCACTCGTAGATTCTTCCGTTCCGCAAGCACCGTGAGCGCATGCTCCGAATAGTCCGGAGCGACTACGACCTCGGTGTAGTGCTCTCCGATGAGACGAGCGGTTTCCTCATCAACCGTACGATTTACCCCCACTGTGCCGCCGAAGGCGGCGATACGGTCCGCGTCGAAAGCACGGCGATAGGCTTCCGCGGTTGTGTCGGCAATCGCCACGCCGCAGGGGTTGTTGTGCTTGATAACGGCCACGCACGGCTGTGCGGTGAAATACCGCAGAATCCCGAGCGCCGCGTCGGCGTCGGTAATATTGATTTTTCCCGGGTGCTTGCCCGATTGCAGCAGCTCCACGTTCGAGGCAAGGTAGCGCCCCGGCTGGATACACTCCACCTCCCCCAGAGAGAGGTTTCCGTTCTGCAGCCGATAGAGAGCGGCCTCCTGATCCGGATTCTCCCCGTAACGCAGTCCTTTTCGCTCTCCGTCTATGATCCAGTCGACTTTCTCGTATATGAGCGACTGTCGTTGCTGGTCATCATAGAAGGCGATCTCCATCTTTCGGGGGAAGAGATCCGGGTGTATCTTGCGGTACATGGCGGAGAGTTTCTCTCCGGTTTGAGTTCTGCCGTTGGTGCTGTTCGTCGAGCTCATGGGCGCTACTCCGTTTCCGTCTCGGTGTGGTAGAAGCTCAACGCGTCACCCGACCCCTGCTCCCCGAGCCATCGCGAAATCTCGCCGTCGTAACGGGCCGTGTGATCGAAGGCTTCCCGGGCCAGCCGGAAGCGGTCGGCCAGTCCGAGGCTGCCGGCGGACCTCCGAAGTTTCTCGGCGAGATCGCCGTAGGAGGCGGGATTGCAAACCGCCGCTACCCGAAGGTAGTTCTTTGCCGCGGCGCGAATGAGCGTGGGACCGCCGATGTCTATGTTCTGCCTGCCCCCTTCGAGATCGTTCGGGTCCTGGGCGACCTGCCGCGAGAAGGGGTACAGGTTGACCACCGTCATGTCGAACGGCACCGCCCCCGCCTCATCCAGATGACGGCGATGTTCCGGATTGTCCGCATCGGCGAGCAAGCCCAAATAGATTCGGTAGTCGAGGGTCTTCACCAGGCCCCCTGCCATTTCCTTCTGCCCGGTATACTCGGAAATGGAACGGAGATGGCGTTTTGCCCGAGCCCCTAGAAGCTCCGAGAGGCGGCGATGGGTTCCTCCGGTGGAATAAAGCTCCACTTCGGAGTTCGTCTCGAGGAGAGCTTCTACGAGGAGGTCGAGGTTGCTCTTGTCGGCGACACTCAGAATCACGCGGCGGATCCGTATGCGGTCCGTCGCGGTCCTCACGCGATAGGGGCCGTTGTGCATGTGCGTGTTACTCATGTGGCAGTCCGTTCGTGGTTCGTTCTACGTAAGCGTATGCCTCGTGATTGTGGATGCTTTCGGCATTCTCCGCCTCCACGCTAAACCAGGGGAACAGGTGAAGATCCTCCACCCGTGTACAGATCTCCCGGACCAGGTCCTCGACGAACACCGGGTTGTCGTACGCCGTCTCCGTGATGTAGCGCTCATCCTCCCGCTTCAGGAGCGTATACAACCCCGAGGAGGCGGAGTCCTCCACAATGGCGATGATGTCCTCCATCCAGAAGAACGGGCCCAGTTTGACTGTTACGCGCACCGTTCCGCGCTGATTGTGGGCACCGCGGCTCGATATTTCCCGGGAACAGGGGCAGACCGTCTGCACGGGAACCTCGACCTGCACGTAGAACCTCCGTCCCCGGTTGCCAACCTCTCCCATGAAGGTGCACCCGTAGGACATGAGGCTCTTCTGCCCGGTCACGGGGGCGGCCTTCTGGAGAAAATAGGGAAACGACACGTCGGCGAAGGCGGATTCGGCTTCCAACGCCTCACGCACCTCCTCGAGCATGTCGAGGAAGGTGGGCATCTGGATATCGGAGTAGTGGTTGCTGAACACCTCGATGAACCGGCTCATATGTGTGCCCTTGTAGTGGTGCGGGAGGCTCACGAAGATGTCCGCCGTAGCGATAGTGGGCTGCGTGCCGTGATGCTTGTCTAGTACGGTCACGGGATGGCGCAGGTTTTTCACTCCCACCTTCTGCAGAGGGATGTTCCGCTCATCCTTCTGCCCCTGAACATCAACCATTCACTTGTGCCCTCGCGGCGCGGAGCGTATTAGACAGGAGCATGGCGATGGTCATCGGCCCGACACCGCCGGGTACCGGCGTAATACGGGAGGCCCGCTCCGAGGCGGCGTCGAAATCCACGTCGCCGACGAGGCGGTACCCTTTTTCTCTGGAGGGATCGTCCACGCGATTCACGCCGACGTCCACGACCACCGCGCCCTCCCCCACCATGTCGCCGGTGACGAAGGCAGGACTTCCGGCCGCCGCGATAAGAATGTCCGCACGCCGGGTGTGAGCGGCCAGATCCCGGGTCCGACTGTGACACACGGTAACCGTGGCGTTGGCACGGGCGCGTTTCTGCACGAGAAGCGCGGCGAGAGGCTTGCCGACGATGTTGCTACGCCCCACGATCACCGCGTGGCGTCCTTCCGTCTCGACGCCCGCCCGCTCGAGGAGGACCGTGATCCCGTAGGGCGTGCACGGGTACAACGCGTCCTCTCCTGCGAGGAGCTTGCCGAGATTTACCGGGTGAAATCCATCAACGTCCTTTGCCGGGTCGATCGTGCGGATCACCTGCCGCTCATCGATGTGATCCGGGAGGGGCAACTGCACCAGGATACCGTTTATTGCCGGGTCGGCATTGAGCTCCGAAACGGTACCCAGCAGTTCGTCCTGCGTGGTAGAAGCCGGCAGGCGGATGTCGCGGGAGTTTATGCCCGCTTTCTCGCATGCGCGCTGTTTCGACCGCACGTAGGTTGCGCTTGCCGGGTCGTCACCGACGAGGACCGTAGCAAGCCCGGGAACAAGCCCTTCGTCGGCGAGGGCTTCCGTTTCCTTGCGCACTTCTTCGCGTATTTCGGCCGCGATACTCTTGCCGTCGATTTTTTCTGCCGCCATACCCCTCTAGTAGCATAATCTTGGCCCATATTCAACTCGCTCTCCTTGATATCCGCCTGTGCGTCGTGCTACAGTCCGTCGAACGACTCAGGAGATTATTGTGCTGTATAGACGACCGCTCGTTCTTATCGCTCTGGCGTTGCTTTTGATTTACCCCGTGACCGTCGTTTCGGCCCAGGAGGACTCGGAGATCCTGCCCGACCAGGACGAGCCCGAGCTGCCCTCGGAGGATGAGGAACCGGGCTTGCCCGATGAAGACGAGGAGCCGGACCTGCCCGATGAAGACGAGGAGCCGGCATCGCCCCCGGAGGAAGAAGAGCCCGACGGCGGACAGATAGAGGAGTTCGTACCCACATACACCCTCGGTGACCAGACCCTGGTCATCAACATGGGGCTTATGATTCCACTCTTCTATGCCGGGGGGCCGGACGGCACCGCTCCCGCCAACCTCTCCCTCGGCGGTGTGGGATCGCTTCAGTGGAACTCGTATCTCAACAACAACATGACCGTCGGCGGGGAGCTGGCCGGAACCTTTGCCTTCACCCCGAACCGACGCGCTCTGTTTATGGTACCCATTACCGTACGCTACTCCTACATACTCCGGGCGTTCCCCTTCGAGTTTCCCCTGCACATCGGTGCGGGCGTCAACTTCACGCGTCTCGAGGAAGAGGGGAAGATCGACCCAATCGTCAAGCCCGGCGCCTCGGTGGTGTGGAATATGAACCCCGATTGGGCCTTCGGTCTCAACCTCACCTACTGGTGGGTGCCGCAGTGGTACACCGGCGACATGGCCGACGAAAGCCGCTACGGCAATTTCTTAGAGACCTCGCTTTCGGCGATCTATCACTTTTGATATTATGAGGACGTATATGCAGTCGCACGCCGTTACCAAGGACTTGAGCCCCGATCCCGCCGACCCCACCGCTCGACGAAACCGGCGGAGCTCTTCTGTCTCCCCGAGCCTCATTCCGGCCGCCCTCTTGCTCCTGGTGCTTCTCTCAGGCTGCGGGGAGCGCGGGGACACCGGCATCTTCGCCTCTATAGAGCGGGAGGAAGAGATCAAGAAGTCGAATCTCCCGGAGGCACCGACCCACGCGGGCTCGATGGTCTACGATTCGGACGAGGAACAGTACTACGTCGCTCTCGGACAGCTCTACTCCCGGGAGGTAGGCTCCAACGACTGGGACGAGGTGGACCATCC
>JBKHEN010000028.1:0-23840 GCA_046540795.1 Spirochaetaceae bacterium
CCGAATAGGCCGTTTGAAGCAGGGAAGAGAAAGGGCCGGTGCGGCGCCCGGCACCGCGTACAGGGTGCGGCGCCCAGCAGTCGGCGCCGCGTACGGGGTGCGGCGCCCGCTGAGTCGCCGCCTGCCGCCGGTCCCCGCCGCCGCTTCCCCGCGCCGCGCGGTTGCCGATCCCACGCGACGGTGATACGATAATCCATCCATCCTGCATATGTATGAGAGGGAGGCGTCGAATGTCGTATACCGCGCGCATAATCGAAGAGGCAAAGAGGCGAAACCGCTATGAGCCTGAGTTTCTGCAGGCGGTGGAGGAGGTGCTTTCCACCCTTAGCCCCGTGATCGAGCTGCACCCGGAGTACGAGGAGGCGAAGATCCTCGAACGTATCGTGGAGCCGGAACGGATCGTTATGTTTCGCGTCCCGTGGGTTGATGATCAGGGCGAGTACCAGATCAATCGCGGATATCGCGTCCAGTTCAACAGCGCCCTCGGCCCCTACAAGGGAGGGCTGCGCTTCCATCCGACGGTGAACGTCAGCATCCTCAAATTTCTCGGCTTCGAGCAGATCTTCAAGAACTCGTTGACCACGCTGCCTCTCGGCGGCGGCAAGGGCGGAAGTGATTTCAACCCCAAGGCAAAGAGCGACAACGAGATCATGCGGTTCTGCCAGTCGTTCATGACCGAGCTCTTCCGGCATATCGGAAGCGACACCGACATCCCCGCCGGAGATATCGGGGTCGGGGCTCGAGAGATCGGTTACATGTTCGGGCAGTACAAGCGTCTGCGCAACGAGTTTTCCGGCGCCATGACCGGCAAGGCGCTGAACTGGGGCGGCTCGCTCGTCCGCCCGGAGGCGACGGGCTACGGTGCGGTCTACTTTGCGCAGGAGATGCTCGCCGGTCGGGGAGAGAGCCTGGAGGGCAAGACCTGCGTGGTGAGCGGGGCGGGAAACGTTGCGCAGTATGCGGTCCGCAAGCTCATCGAGGTCGGGGCCAAGCCGGTGACCATGAGCGACTCCAACGGTTACATCTACGACCCCGACGGCATCGACCTGGAGAAGCTCGAGTACGTCATGGAGCTCAAGAACATCCGGCGCGGCAGGATCCGAGAGTATGCCGAGGAGTACAAAGTCGAATACTTCGAGGACGAGCGCCCGTGGGGTGTGCCCTGCGACGCCGCGTTCCCCTGCGCCACGCAGAACGAGCTCGAGAAGACCGACGCCGAGAGCCTGGTGGCAAACGGATGCAGTCTCGTCAGCGAGGGGGCGAATATGCCCTCGACCCCCGGGGCGGTCGATTTGTTTCTGAAGAAGGGACTGCTGTTCGGTCCGGGGAAGGCCGCGAACGCCGGGGGCGTGGCAACGAGCGGGCTGGAAATGAGTCAGAACTCCCTGCGCATCCCCTGGACCTTCGACGAGGTGGACACGCGGCTGCAGGAAATCATGCACCGCATCTACGAGGCCACCCGGGAGGCTGCGGAGAAGTACGCCGAGCGGGAAAACTTTGTAGCCGGCGCGAACATTGCAGGGTTTGTGAAGGTGGCCGATTCGATGCTCGATCAGGGGCTGGTGTAGCCGGGGCCGACTCGGGTGCGCCGCCGCAGACGCGAAAGTCTTCCGCCGTCCGGGGTGCCCGGGCCTGTCGGCCGGGCACCATTCGGGCGGCGACGGGACTAGAGCCTGGCGTTGGGAATGACGGTATCCACTGAGGTGTAGCTCATGCCGAAGGCCTCGGCAACGGCTTCGTAGGTGAGCTTTCCCCCGTAGGTGTTCACACCGCGGGCAATGACCGGGTCCATCTGACAGGCGGCCTCGAGGCCGTGCTCGGCGATCTCAAGGCCATAGGGCAGTGTCGCCGTGTTGAGGGCTAGTGTAGAGGTCCGGGAAACCGCGCCGGGCATGTTTGCCACGCAGTAGTGAACAACGTCGTCAACGACGTAAATCGGCTCGTCGTGAGTGGTCGGCTTGGTGGTTTCGATGCATCCGCCCTGGTCGACGGCGACGTCCACGATGACCGAGCCGCGCTTCATGTCCTTGAGCTGCTTACGGGTGATCAGGTGCGGCGCTTTGGCCCCATGTATGAGTACGGCGCCGACGATGAGGTCGCTCTCTTCGACGACGTGCTCGAGGTGAGCCTTGCTGCTGTACAGTGTGGTAATGCGCCCTGAGAATATGTCGTCGAGATACTCGAGTCGGTCCATGTTGACGTCGAGGACGGTAACCTGTGCCCCGAGCCCGACGGCCATCTTAGCCGCATTGGTGCCTACGACACCGCCGCCGAGAATGGCGACCTTCCCTTTCTCCGTGCCGGGGACGCCACCGAGAAGCACTCCGCGTCCTCCGGTAGGCCGCTCGAGGAACTTCGCGCCCTCCTGAATGCTCATGCGGCCGGCAATCTCGCTCATCGGCCGAAGAAGCGGCAGCGCGCCGGTGTCGGTCTCCATGGTCTCATAGGCCACACCCTTGACGCCACGTTTGACGAGCTCTTCGGTGAGGGTGCGGTCCGCCGCGAGGTGAAGAAACGTGTAGAGGATCTGCCCGTCACGGAAAAGATCGTACTCTTCCGGCTGTGGCTCTTTGACTTTGCAGATCATCTCCGCGCGCTCGAAGATCTCACGGGCCGATCCCAGGATCTGTGCGCCGGCGTTCTCGTACTCCTTATCGTCGAACCCGGCCTCGACCCCGGCATTCTGCTCAACAATCACCGTGTGCCCGGCCGCGGCGTATGCCTTGGCACCCGCCGGTGTGCAGCCGACACGGTACTCCTTCTTCTTGATTTCTTTTGGTATTCCGACGGTCATGGTTTGCCTCCACGACCATTGTCTTACGAGTTTCGCTGGTCGTCAACGAGTTCCCGAATTTCGTCGTTGGATACCTCATGAACTACGAATTACTTTCTCAGCGCTCGGACGAATTGCGGAAAACCGGCGCTGTGCGGGGCAGAACACTCGTCCATACGGTAGCGAGGTTAGCGCTATTCGCATTCGTCACCAATGGAGAACTTCTCCGGATCGAAGCGATCACCGCCGAGCCACAGATCGATCTGTGTCCCGTGCTCGATACTTCGGACGCTTGCTCCCTTGATCTGCCACCCGATGAGGTCGAGTCGGGCGGCGCCGAGGGTGTCGAAGCCCGCCAGCGACCCGTAGTAACCGGCCAGCTCCGGCCGTCCGGGCACGTCGAGGGAGCGCCTGATGGATTCGAGCTCTTCCTCGCTGCGGTTGGTGTCGTCGAAGGCCGAGAGATGCACGCCGTCCTCCTCCTGATGAATGGAGATGACCATGCGGTGCGGGTCCGCGTCGAGGTAGAAGTGTGCAACTTCACTTATAAGGTGCAGGAGAAACTCGGTCCGTTTCATGCTCCCTTCCTTTCTCGATTGTTGACGTATCGTCCTTTCCGGCAGCCTTGACAACCCGTGTGGTGAACGGAGTCTCGCGCGAGGTGCGAAACCACTCGATGATTGCCACCATGAAGGTGGCGGTCAATCCGCCGGCAAAGCCGTTGTTGTAGAGGTTGATGCCGAGATGCCAGGCGGCGGTGCGCTCCACCATGGCGAGATGAAGGAACCCGGCGACTACACCCGCTTTCCACCCGAACTCCCCGGCAAGGGGCGCCAGGGTCAGACAGAATAAGGCCGCAAGGACGGGGCCCGCCGTCGCAAGGTCTTTCCCGAACACAAGTGTGGCCATCACTACGCCTGCCATCACGGGCCATCCGTTACGCGGATGCTTGCCGAACGATGCAAAACCGAAGGCCGTAAGGATTCCGCCGAGGACGGGACCGTTGAGCGGGGCCGATACGAGGAGAACGTACGCCCAGGTGAGATACCCCACGAGCGCCATGTTGAGAAGGGCGCCGGAGGGCCCGACCTGGGAAACGAAGTCCGTCGGCAGTCGGCCGCTCAACCGCAGGATGGCCGCGAACTCCCGGAGACTCCGGCCGGGGCCGCCGACGAGCGCGGCGGCCAGGAACAGCGTCGACAACGCCGGGATGAGTAGCACGAGTATCGTAGAGGGGTTTGAGTTCCACACCACCGGTGCCGACAGTGGGCGTCCCGCGGCGGTCAGCAGTGAGGCGGCGAAGAGCCCGATAAATCCGGCCGTGAGGCCGATATTGTACAGGTTGTAGCCCTGGTGTAGGCGCAGCATTGCCATCGCCACCGGCGGCAGGAGGATTCCCGCCGCGAGCCCGCCGCATAGCGCAACCGGGAGGGCGGGACCCGTCGCCATCCCGGCTTCCACGGCAAGCGCCGTAATCAGCGGGCCGAGAGCCGTCCCGTAGAGGGCCATGAGAATGTAATCGCGGTAGGTCTTGCGGGCGATACGAGCCGAGATGTAGACGCCCGCGAGAATGGGAAGGATGTTCACGATCGTCTTGCCGAACAGGCCGAAGCCCAGCATGGTGAATACCGCCGCTATCGTCGGCCCCGATAGGCGCACCGCCGTGATTCGCACTACGAATAGCCCGATTGCCGCTACCAGAGCCGCATTGACCAGTGCGGCTCCGTCACCGCCCACGAGGGTGAAATCATTGATCAGACGGGCGGGGTGGCGCTGGATCTCCAGAAGCCCCACCCAGACGTCTCCCGGGCCTTGCACGATGATACCGGCGGCGGCAACGCCGAGGAGTGCCGACCCCACCAGCCAATACAGGTTGCGTTGTTCGTGTTCCAGTGTGGTACGCTCCTTTACTCGTCCCTATACACCCGCGGGACCCGCGCGCCGACGGCGCAGGTAACCTCGTAGGGAATGGTGCCGGTGAGATCGGCGATCTCCTCGCCCGAGGGGCCACGGGGGTCGGGGCCGAAGAGCACGACCTTGTCGTATTTCCGCGCACGACTTTCGGGGCCGAGATCGATCATGAACTGATCCATACACACCCTTCCGGCCACCGCCGCACGGCGCACGCTTGCGCCTTCTCCCTCGAAGACCAGGACCTCGGCCTGGTTGGAGAGCAATCGGTTGAATCCGTCGGCGTAGCCGGCCGGGACGGTACCGATGACCGTGCGGCGAGACGCCCGATATGTGCGCCCGTAGGATACCGACGTACCCGGTTCGACCGTCTTGATGAAGACGATGCGGGATTCGAATTGCATGACCGGACGCAAATCCAGAATGCGCTCCTGGTCATGAGAGGGATAGTATCCGTAGGTTGCAATTCCGGGGCGCACCATGTCGAAGTAGGCGGCAGGGTAGGCTATGACCGCGCCGGAGTTCGCCGCGTGGACCACGCCCTCGGTGATACCGGCTTCCCGAATGCCCTTCACGGTCCGACCGAATACGTCGATCTGATGCTCGGTAAAGCTGCGGTCGGCGGCGTCGGCGATGGGAAAGTGCGTGGCGATTCCGGCGAGCTCGAGGTTCGGGTTGGAGCTGATCCGCCCTGCAAGGCTCACCGCTTCGTCCGGGCGGCAGCCGATGCGACCCATGCCGGTGTCGATCTTCAGATGGATCCGAGCAGTCGTGCCTACCCGTTCGGCGGCCGCGGCGAGCCGGTCGCAGTACTCCTCATCCGCCACGAAGGGGCTGATCCCGGTGCGGCAGACCTCCTCCACCTCCTCGGGCAGGGGCAAGCTGTAGAGGAGGATCGGTGCGGTGATCCCGGCCTCCCGCAACCGGACGGCCTCATCAACCGTAGCGACGCCGAGGTGTTCCGCGCCTTCCTCGAGGGCTACGCGTGCGAGAGCCGTGGCCCCGTGACCATAGGCGTCCGCCTTTACGGCCACGCACATGCCCGGTACGGGACGCCCCCGAGGCCGGTCGGCCTGTTGCAGGCGCTCTTTGATGACGCGGAGGTTATGCCGGTAGTTTCCGAGGTCGATAATTGCTCGTGTGGCCCGCATGTGCCCATACTAAGGCGAATTCGCGCCCGACACAAGAAAGGATCGGTCAACAACTGAGATTGGGAAGATTTCTTGCTTGCGCGCGGCGGAGAACGCGCTTATCATGACTGTATAGCATAACTTGAAATGGATAAAAGGAGGTGAAGCTTTGTTCTAGAGTCCGGAGCACAAAGCATCCTGCTCTGCAGGACGGTTGGATGAGACTCCCGCCGGGGCGGATGTAGGTAGAGTGAGTGGCGGTTGTCCCGGATACGGGGACCACCGCCGATGGTAGGTCGAATCCACCAGCAAAGGAGTGAGAGATGGAAGCAATCGAGACAGCAGTTGAGGCTGCAGGGTCGTTTGCGTGGGGACCGGTAATCATCGCGATTCTGTTTATCGCCGGCATCACGTTGACGATCGGAACAAAGATCGTTCAGTACCGCAGGATCGGCAAAGCATTCAAGTACCTCTTCTCCAAGGACGTAACCGGAGAGGGGGATATCAAGCCCTTTGCCGCGCTGATGACTACCCTGTCGGCCACGATCGGCACGGGGAACATCGGCGGTGTCGCGACTGCGATTGCAGCAGGCGGTCCGGGCGCCGTGTTCTGGATGTGGGTCACTGCGGTGTTCGGAGGCGCGATCAAGTTTTCGGAGGCGGTGCTCGCCGTCAGATACCGAACGACCGATGAGTTCGGCGAGAAATCGGGCGGTCCGATGTACTACGCCAGCGTCGGTATGGAGGAGCGCTACGGCGGAAACTGGAAATGGCTCGGTTGGCTCTTTGCCCTGTTCGCCTTTGTCGCCTCTTTCGGCATCGGGAACATGACGCAGAGTAACGCCATCGCTGACTCATTGAACGAGGCGACGGCACTGCCCCACTGGATCGCGGGCCTCGTCGTGGCCGTCCTGGTGAGCCTGGTCATCATCGGCGGCATCAAGCGTATCGCGTCGGTGGCCGAGCGGCTCGTGCCCTTCATGGCGGTTGTCTACGTCGTAGGCTCCCTGTGGGTCATCTTTGCCAACATCGAGTTCCTGCCGCGGGCGTTCGGCTGGATCTTCGGGAACGCATTCAACGGACAAGCGGTTGCCGGTGGCTTCCTCGGCGCGGTCGTTCGCTACGGTGTGGCCCGGGGCGTGTTCTCGAATGAGGCCGGCCTCGGTAGTGCGCCGATTGCGCACGCCGCCGCTCAGACGGAGGATCCGGTGCGCCAGGGTCTGATTGCCTCGCTCGGATCGTTCATCGACACCATTGTCGTGTGTTCGATGACGGCGCTCGTCATCTTCATTTCGCCGGTGATCACCATGGGCTCCGACGGCATGATGGAGGTCATGGACGATCTCGACGGCGCGGCGCTTACCGCCCGGGCCTACGATCTGGCGCTGCCGGTAGCCGGTCAGTACATCGTTGCCTTCGGCTTGCTGCTGTTTGCCTACACCACGATTCTCACGTGGTACTACTATGGGTACAAGTCGCTTGAGTACATTACGGGTCCGAAAATCGCCGTGTACTACAAGTACCTTTTTATTGTGCTGGTCTTCTTGGGCTCCATCGCTTCTCTCGATTTCGTGTGGAACCTCTCCGACGCGTTTAACGGTCTGATGATTCTGCCGAACCTCGTTGCACTGGTCGGGTTGAGTGGTGTGGTCTTCAAGATGCTCAAGGATTACGAAGACAAGTACTTCCGCAAGCAGATCTAGCGAAGGCCGGCGCGAGCGCGGTCAAGGCGGCTCGCGTTGTTCTCAAGACACACTGCGGGCCGTCGGGGAAAACCCGACGGCCCGTTCTGTCTTCAGGATGAAAGGCGCCAACGCACGTTGGGCCCGGGGGCTTATACCATGCGTTCGATGCGGTCGGTGACCTCGGGCATCGAAAACTGCTCCCGCGGCCTGTGATGACCGAGCAAGGGCTTGATACGACGTCTGGTCCGGCTCAACACCCGGTGGGAGGGGGCGCTATCGGCTAGCGCCTCGCCGTATTTTCCGGCTTCCGCAAGCACCCGTTCGATCGTCGACTGGATGATGAAGAAGTCCAGGCCGATGCTGTTGAGTCCGATCGTCGCCCGCCAGCTTTGGCCGTTCTCGTAATAGCGTTGGGGTACCGCGAGGTTCTCCTCGACCAGGCGCAACGCCTTGCGAGCCATCTTTTCGAGGCTTCGGTAATCGTGGAGTGCGGTCTCCTCATAGGCCAGAGATAGATAGGTTGCGGTGATGCGGATCACCTCCCGCAGGGCCGCACGCTTTGCCGCATACTCTTTGGCTTCCTTGAGCCGTTCGTGGTGTTTTTCGAGCTCAGCTTTGCACTGTGGTATCGTCATCTTTCAGCGTCCATAGCGAGATTACGTATGCGAGTGCGGGGCCCCGGCGCGGCGAGCCCCTCGGGCGGCTACCCGGTCGCTCCGTGTTCGTAGCGCAGAACCAGCTCCTTCGCCGCTCTAACCTCATCCAGACGTCGCAGGGGCATTTCGTGCGGCGCCTCGTGGAGTAGCTCGGGCGTCTTCTGTGCCTCTCGGGCGATATCGCGCATGGCCTCGGCGAAGGCTTCTACGGTCTCGCGGGTTTCCGACTCCGTGGGCTCTATCATGAGCGCCTCCTTTACGATGAGCGGGAAATAGACCGTAGGCGCATGAAACCCGTAGTCGAGTAGGCGCTTGGCGATGTCCATGGTGTGCACCCCCTCGGCGACCGTGCCCATTGCAACGAACTCATGCATACAAGTGCGTGGGTACTTCACCTCATAGGTGCCCTCGATGAGCTTCTTGAGGTAGTTGGCGTTGAGCACCGCGTTCTCGGCCATGCTGCGTAGACCCTCCGGGCCGTGCATCATGATGTAGGTGAAGGCACGCACCAGCATCCCGAAGTTCCCGAAGAACGACTTCATGCGTCCTATCGACTGCGCGGGCCTTATCAGCTTGTATCCCGTGGTGCCGTCGGCCGCCGCTATGGGACCCGGAAGGAAATCGACCAACGTCGGTGCGGCGCCGACCGGACCCGCCCCGGGACCGCCGCCTCCATGGGGCGTGGAGAAGGTCTTGTGCAGATTGAAGTGCATCACGTCGATGCCGACGTCCCCGGGGCGCATGATGCCGGTGAGGGCGTTGAGATTAGCCCCGTCGCCGTAGACCAGTCCGCCGCACTGATGAACGGTGCGCACCACCTCTTCGATATGCTCCTCGAAGAGGCCGAGGGTATTCGGGTTGGTGATCATGAGCCCGGCGGTTTCCTCGGTGCAGTTCCGCCGGAGGGCGTCGAGGTCGACGTTGCCACGATCATCGGAAGGAAGCTCCACCGCCTGGAACCCGGCCATGGTTACCGTGGCTGGGTTGGTGCCGTGAGCGCTGTCGGGGATGAGCATCTTCTTACGAGCGGTGTCGCCGCGCGAGGCGTGATAAGCCCGGATCATGAGCACCCCGGTGAGCTCACCCTGGGCCCCCGCGGCCGGCTGCAGGCTGATGCCGGCGTAACCGGAGACCTCGGCCAGGATTCCCTGTAAACGATACATCAGCTCCAGGGAGCCCTGCGAGAGCTCCTCTGGTAACTGCGGGTGCTGACGCAGGAATCCCGGTAATCCTGCCGCTGCCTCATTCACCTTTGGGTTGTACTTCATGGTGCAGGAGCCGAGGGGATAGAAGTTGGTGTCGATGCTGAAATTCGACTGCGAGAGCCTGGTGTAATGGCGCACGAGCTCGAGCTCGCTCACGTCCGGCAGCGGCAGCGGGTCCGAGCCCTTTTCGGGGTCCGCGTCCCGTACCAGCCCCTCCGGAAGCGGCGCTTCCGGTACGTCGAGGGCCGGAAGACTTCTGGTATTCCGACCGGGGCTCGAGATGTCCCAGATGAGCGGAAATGCTTTCTCCGTGTGTTGTGTCTTCATCTGACAACCTCCTCGAGGGTTGCACGAAGCGTGTCGATCTGTTTCCGTGAGTTCATCTCCGTCACGCACACGAGCAACTGGTTCTTTCGCGCCGGGTAGTACCGGCCGAGATCAAAGCCGGGGACCACCCCCTTCTCGCAGGCCCGGGAAATGATACGCTCAGCCTCCATGGGCGTGTCGAGGACAAACTCGCTGAAAAACGGCACGTCGGTGCGCGCGGAGAATCCGTCTATCGTAGCGAGTTGGGAAGCCGCATAATGACTGCGGTGGTAGGAGAGCTCCGCTACGGTTTTAAGACCGCGCCTGCCCATGGCGGCAAGATACAGCGCCGCGTGGAGCGCCATGAGCCCCTGATTCGTACAGATGTTGCTGGTAGCCTTCTCCCGTCGGATGTGTTGTTCCCGGGTGCTGAGCGTAAGAACGAATCCCTGACGGCCCTCGGTATCCACCGTCCGGCCGGCAAGGCGTCCGGGAAGCCTGCGCACGTACTCACGGCGGCAGGCAAAGATGCCGAGATAGGGCCCACCGTAGCTCAGCGGCATGCCGAGCGGTTGTCCTTCACCGGTGACGAGATCCGCGCCGTAGGATCCCGGGCTCCGGAAGAGCCCGAGAGCAATGGGGTCGATGTGAACCACGAGGAGGGCACCTTTGGCGTGTACCGCCTTGGCGACCCCCTCCAGGGAGTATAGCCGTCCGAAGAAATCCGGATACTGTACCACCACACAGGCGGTGTTCTCATCTGCAAGCTCCGCCAGTCGCATCGGATCGGCGTACTCTCCGTCGGCGTCCTGCTCGTCGCCCACGACCTCCGCATCCATGGCCTGCAGATACGTGCGCGCGGTCTCCACGTATTCCGGATGGAGGCCCGGGGAGACCACCACGCGGCGACGCTTGTCGCGAGAGATATGGATACTCATCAGCGCCGCCTCCGCCACCGAGGTAGCGGCGTCATAGTGCGAGGCGTTGACTACGTGCATCCCCGTGAGATCCGCGACCATGGTCTGGTACTCGAAGAGTGCCTGCAGCGTGCCCTGGCTGGCCTCCGGTTGATAGGGTGTGTAGGCGGTGACGAACTCCCCACGCGAGGCCAGGTACGGTACCACCGACGGGACGAACCGATTGTAGGCGCCGGCGCCGAGAAACGATAGGGGCCCTTCCGCGCAGCCGTTCTTTCCCGCCAATCCTTCGAGCTCTTCAAGCACTTCCGCTTCGGAAAGAGCGGACGGCAGTGCGAGCTTTGGGAACCGGACATCCTCGGGAACCACCCCGAACAGCTCTTCGACCGACTCCACGCCGATGCGCTCGAGCATTGCCCGTCGATCGGCGTCGGTGTTTCCGATATAAGCCATACATCCTCCTTCCCACGTAGGGTTTACCGCTCAGCTTCGGTAAGCGGGCTTGTACAACGGGCGCTTGACCACCTCCGCGCGCTTGGTGCGATTGCGGATCTGCACGAGAAGCGGCGTGCCGCTTTTGCGGTAATCCGCCTGTACGTACGCGTTGGCGCAGTAGGCGTCCAGCGTGGGAGCGTACATCCCCGTGACGACCTCGCCGACGGGGTCCCCGTCCTCACTGAGGACCATGTGGCCCTCCCGAGGTACGCCTTTGTCGACGAGCCGTAGCGTCACCAAGCGTCTGCGGGTGCCCTCCCGAGCCTGTCGCTCGATCACCGCTTTGCCGATGAAGTCCTTTTCCAACGCGCATGCCCACTTCAGCCGCGCCTCCACCGGCGTGACCTCTTCGGTGAGCTCATGTCCGTAGAGCGGGAATCCGGGCTCGAAGCGCAGGCTGTCCCTTGCGGCCAACCCCACCGGCCCGATCTCCATGTCGTGCTTCTCGCCGGCGGCGAGAAGCCCTTCCCATATGGTGTGCAGGGACTCCGACGGGACGTAGAGCTCCACGCCGTCCTCGCCGGTGTAGCCCGTGCGTCCGACGAGGAGGGATACCCCGAGCAATTCCAGGGGCTTGCAGTAGAACCGCTCGATGCTGCTGGTTTCCCCGCCGGTAAGTGTGTCCATCAGCGGGACCGCGTTGGGACCCTGGAGGGCCAGCATGCCCATCCGGTCGGAGATGTTTTCTACCTTTACGTCCTTCTCCCGGGCGTGTCGGGAAATCCAGTCGAAATCCTTGGTGCGGTTTGCCGCGTTCACCACGATGAGATAATGGTCGGGCATTCGATAGACGAATAAATCGTCGAGAATGCCCCCGTCTTCCCGGCACAACAGGCCGTATCGTGAGCCGTATTGGGTAAGCCCGCTTATGTCACTGGTTATGAGGTAATCGAGTAACTCCGCCGCGCGTTCTCCCCGGGCGGTGAAGCGGCCCATGTGAGTGATGTCGAAGAGTCCCGCCGAGCGTCTGACCAGACGATGCTCCTCGATCGGGCCGCGTTCGTATTGGATGGGCATGTCCCATCCGGCGAATGGAACCATTTTGCCGCCGTTTGCCCGGTGCCAGTCGTTCAACGGCGTCTTCCCTAATTCTTCACTCATGCCGTGCTCCTTTCGGGACGTGTATTCTCTCGGGCGGTCGGCACCAACCGCTCCGTACGCTCCCGGAGGCCACGTCCCGCAGCTCCGGGTCCCCGTCCGTCCGGATGCTCCTTATCGTCTCCGTGGCTGCTTCGGTGATCTTCCGGTCTTCCATGCGCTTGGGATCAGGCATTTGCATAGCTTCTCCGTAACTGCCTTCATGCGGATGACCGATTTCGTCCCTACATGTCAGTATAACATGGAAAATCGCAGAAGAACTCCCCAAAATTTCCGGGAACGGCGGTTCGGGTAGCTCACCTCTTTCCGGGTTGGGGCACTTGCCTCGCCCGGAAGCGCCGTTGTCGGGACATTCAGGCATGATCTTCGTCATGCTCCTCGGTTTGCGCGTCCGTCGCCGGCCGGTCTTTCGCCACCTCGTCCTCAGCCGGCCGGTCTTCCGCCGTGCCCGTCTCCGGTGTCAGACGGAACCGTGCCATCGAGCGAGCGAGTGCATCGATCTGCTCGCCGGTCTTGCGGCTGGTCTCGTTGAGCTCGGTCATCCCCTCGGAGATTTCGCGCGTGCCGGTGGTCAGCTCCGACACCGCCTGAGTGACCTCATCGGAGACGCTCTGCAGCCCCCTCATCGATTCGTCGATCGTCCGGGTTTGGGTGTTGATGGCGTCGCCGGCCTCTCTGATCCGCTCGGTCGTTCGCGTCAGCCCCTCGGTGGCCTGTAGCATCTGTTGGGTGCCCGATGAGAGCTCTTCGGTGGAGCCGGCGATTTCGCTCAAGGACTCGGTGAAACGTTGGACCTCGGCGCGTATCTCGGAAAACGCGGAGGTGCTCGCGTCGCTCAACTCCCGCGCTTCGACCGTGTTCCGAGAGATCTCCTGGAGGGACGAGCGAATCTGCTTGGCATTCTCATTGGTCGATTCGGAGAGCTTGCGGATTTCTTCGGCGACGACTGCAAAGCCCCGGCCGTAATCGCCGGCGTGCGCCGCCTCGATCGCGGCGTTCATGGAAAGAATACCGGTTTGACCGGCGATCTTGTTGATGATGCCGATGATCTCCATGATCTCCTCTACCGATTGGGCGATCCGCTGAATAACGGTGTTTGTAGCGGTTACTTTCTCGCTGCCGCTCTCGGTCACGGTGGTCAATCGTTGCGAGGCCTCGGTTCGAGCCGAGCTGATCTTCGCGACGTTATCGATGGAGGCCGCCATCTCCTGCACGGCACTGGAGGATTGGGACGCCGCCGAAGATTGTTCGTCAATTTCGGAGGTGAGTTCCCGGACGCGCTCGAAGATGTCCGACACGGCCCGGCCGGTGGAGGAGACGCGCTCGTTGAGCGTAGAGATCTGCTTGCCGATGGATTCGATGTTTGCCCTCATCTCTTCGACGGAGGCGGTGGACTCTTCGGTAATGCCGGTGAGGGTTTCTTTCAGGCGTTGAGATTCCGCCATACTCTCTTCGACCTGGCGAAGCACCGAGGCGAGCTCTTCCACATGGTGCTGCAGTCGTTCGGCGATAAGAGCAATCTCATTCCTGCCACCGGTATTGAAACGCACGGTGAGATCGCCGTCTGAGAGAGTGTCGAGCCCCCGGCTGAGCGTCTCGATACGCCTGTACATGCTCCGGGCAAACGCCGCGACGTATGCTACGGTGAGCCCTATGACGACGAGAGCGCCAAGCCCGACCGCTATCATCCGCCGGGACTGCACGGCTTCGAGCTCCATGCCATAGGCTTCGATAAGCTGCGTGAGGAGCGTCGACTCGGTGTCGTCGAGGAATGTGGTGAGCGTCTCCAGGTCGTTCTTCAGTCGCTCTACCGCAAACGGTGCATCCTGCAGTACGCGACGGGTGAGCCCGACACCCTCCCAGGAGAACCCCTCCTCTTCCGCCGTTCGTACGCGCTCCTCGATCCGTTCCTGGTGAGCTTCTACCTCGTCTCGGTAGTCGGCCAGCGACTCTATCCGCGACGTCACGGCCTCCGAGTATAGCCGGGTGGATTCGGCTGTGGATAGAAACTCATCGTGGGCTGTTTCGTATTGTGCGAGTGCGCGCCGCCAATCCTCATGGGCGATGCGAAGGGCCGAGGTATCGAACAAGGCGTAGGTGCGGGCCTGAAGCTTCCACACCGCCGAGTCCACCCGACGCGCGGCCTGCTGAAACTCATAGGCCTGCTCCATCTGAGCCCCCATGAACACGGCTATTCCGCCTATCGCGAGAATACACCCTACGTTGACGACAAGAAGAACAATCAGCGCGGTTCGGATCTTCATTTCATCAGCTCCAAATAGATGCGTTTGTTGGCTCCTCCCTTGTTCTTGAACTTCGGCAGCCGTACCGTGCCGACTTCTCCCGTGTTCGCAACATGAGTGCCGCCGTCCGCCTGGAGGTCAAGGCCCACGATTTCCACGGTGCGAACCTCGGTGATGTCCTCCGGCAGGAGGTTGATCTTGGTGCGGATGAGGTCGGGGATGCGGAATGCCTCTTCCCGCGGGAGAATCCGCACCCGGACCTCCCGGCCGGCCGAGATCTCCGCGTTCACCTTGCTCTCGATCTCCTCCAGGAGGGCCGCGTCGAGACGGGTGAACTCGAAGTCCATCCGGCCCGCGCCCGGCTCCATGTTGCCGCCGGTGACCTGGGCGCCGTAGTCCCGCCACACCACGCCGCAGAGCACGTGCATGGCCGTATGCGTGCGCATCAGCAGGTACCTGCGTTCCCAGTCTACGACGCCGTGCACGGTGGTCCCGACGGAGGGCGGCGGCTCTTTGAGGACATGGAGATCAGGGCGTTTCATTGCGGGGACGGTGAACACTCCGGTCTCCGTGCGGAGCGTCCCCGTATCACTCGGCTGGCCGCCCCCGCCGGGGTAAAACGCCGTACGGTCGAGGGACACCGCGTTTTGATCGGTATCGACCGCCGTCACTACCGCATCGAACTCTCGAAGATACGCGTCCGTGTGATAGAGAAGCTCGCTCATGGAAGAATTGTAACATGCCGCCGCCGATCACGCAGCCGCCCGAAGCGCCGCTCCCCATCGTGAGGACGTCCGTTGAGGCGCTTCCGTGCACTTTTCTGAGTTTTTCCTTGCGAAATTCCCGTGACCCATGCGACAATCACGTAGCGTCAAATAAACAGCCGTTACAATAGTGCAACATTTAATCGCGCGCCGGCATCGGCGGGCTGTGCAGCGTGCTGTGTTCGACGACCGCGGTTGCTGTCGGCGCATCTCGTGGAGGGGCTCACATGGACATCATCGCCGAGATACAAAGGGAGCAACAGGAGCTCGTCGCATTGCGGCGTGATTTTCACGCCCATCCCGAGCTCGGTTTCGAGGAATATCGTACCGCCGAGCGCGTCGCGGAGTATCTGACGCAGTGCGGCATCGAGGTGCGTACCGGCGTAGCGAAGACCGGGGTCGTCGGTCTGATTCGGGGAGAGCAGGACGGGCGCACGGTTATGCTACGCTCCGATATGGATGCGCTTCCCATTACGGAAGAAACCGGTCTGCCCTTCGCCTCGGAGAATGACGGCGTCATGCACGCCTGCGGGCATGACGGCCACATGGCGATGCTGCTAGTGGCCGCGAAAGTGCTCAGCCGTCACCGGGACCGTATCCGGGGAGCCGTGAAGCTGGTCTTCCAACCGAACGAGGAGGACGCCGGGGCGGAGCCGATGGTCGAGGAGGGCGTCCTCGACGACCCTCCGGTGGACGGGGCCTTCGGTCTGCACCTGTGGTCGCCCCTTTCGACCGGTACGATCGGTATAGCCGAAGGGCCGGTGATGGCGTCGAGTTACTATTTCACCCTTACCATCCGCGGGCAGGGTGGCCACGGCGGCGCGCCGCACCTGGCCGTGGACCCGATAGCCTGTGCCACCAACATCATGCAGACCGTGCAGAATGTACAGACACGGCGCGTGGATGCGGTGTATGAGCCCACGGTCATCACCTTCGGCTCTATCCACGGCGGCAACTCTCCGATCGTAATCCCCGACCGTGTCACCCTCGGCGGGTCGATTCGATGTCTCCACGACCGGGACGCCGAGGTACGGGAGATGTTCGGGCGGGTCGTCAAGACCGAGTGCGAGGCGGCGGGCGCGGAGTACGAGATCTCCTACAAGTGCGGGAACAAGCTCCTGGCGAACGATCCCGACATGACGCGAATCGTGGAGGAGGTGACCGCTTCATACCCCGAGGAGCAGCTTTCCCTCGAGCGGCGCGTCAAAGTGATGCTCGGAGAAGACTTCGCGGAGTTCGCCCTGCGGGTGCCCTCGGCGTTTAGCTTCGTGGGGACCGCGCGCGAGGAGGCCGGCAGCACCTATCCGCATCATCATCCTCGTTTCACCATTGATGAGGCGTCCCTTCCGATCGGCGCGGCAATGCATGTGCAGACAGCGCTGGCGTTTTTGAGCGCCGGTGTGTAGATACACTCGCAGGAGGAGGGCTACATGGAAGCTTTTATGGAAGAGGTCGTAACCGCGTTCATCGGCTGGGCGTGGGGGTGGCCGCTGGTCATCGTGATTACGGCGACGGCGGTCATCTATTCGATCAGCCTGAAGTTCGTCCAGTTCCGGCGCTTCGGGTTCATCATGCGTCATACCTTCGGCAAGATCACCTCGAAGGAAGTACGCGGAGAGGGTACGCTGACACCGTTTCAGGCGGCCTCGTCGGCCCTGGCCGGGACGCTCGGGGTCGGCAATATCGCCGGTGTCGGTGTCGCCGTGGGGCTCGGCGGTCCGGGCGCGCTGTTCTGGATGTGGGTGGTTGCGCTATTGGCGGCCGTGGCAAAGTACGCCGAGGTAGTGCTCGGTATCCGGTACCGCGAGAAGGACCCGGAGACCGGGATCTTTCGCGGTGGGTTCATGTATACCGTGACCAACGGTCTCGGGAAGAACTGGAAATGGCTGGCTCTCCTGTGGAGTTTCCTGCTGTTCATCCAGTTCCTCATTGGTGGGGCGGTGCAGTCCAATGCGCTCGCCGACGTTACCGACAGCTCCTACGGGCTCGATAAGCTCATTGCCGGGATCATTCTGGCCGTGTTGGTCGGACTGGTCATCATCGGCGGTATCAAGCGCATCGGCAAGGTCGCCGAGAAGCTCGTGCCGGTCATGGCGGTGATCTACTTCGTCGGCGCCCTGGTGATCATCATCGTCCACATTGGGGAGGTCCCCGCGGCGATCGCGCAGATCTTCGGCAGTGCCTTCGGCGCTGCAGAGGCTACAGGCGGTTTTGCCGGGGCGACCATCATGATGGCGCTTCGAAACGGCTTTGCCCGCGGTGTCTATTCCAATGAGGCAGGCATGGGTACCTCGCCCATCGCCCATGCCACGGCGCAGACGGACCATCCCTCGCGGCAAGGCGTGTGGGGTATCTTCGAGGTCTTCGTGGACACCATCGTCATGTGTACTATGACCGGTCTGGTAATCATGGTGACCGGCGCACTCGAGACCGGCGAGGTAGGAGCGAGCCTGACCGCCACCGCCTTCGACCAGGGGCTGCCTGGTCCGGGTGACTGGATCGTCACCATCTCGGTCATCATCTTCGCCTACACGACCATTCTGGTCGCGGGTTTCTACTCCGAGACCGGCGGAGTGTACTGCTTCGGAAACAAAATCGTCATGCCGTATCGCTTCGTGTACCTCGCAGGGCTAATCGTGGGTGCCGTCGGCGGCCTGCAGATCATCTGGGGGCTCTTCGACGCATTCATGGCAATCACCGTAGCGATCAACCTCGCGGTGATCGTCTCGCTGCGAAAGGAGGTCATGCGGCTCACCGCGGACTTCTTCGGAAGCAACGGCAATCCGTCGGAGACCATTGGCTCGCAGTAAATCCGAGTAAGGCACTTTCGCGTCGTAAGGCCGGGGAGCCCCCCCGGCCTCCTTCCCCGGGCGTACTCCTGGCGCCCCTATGCAGAGGTGCGGCCCCGCAGTAGAATTCCTACCCACCAGGAGGACCCCGTGGCAGGGAACCGTCGATCCCGAGGGCTCTCGCAACCCGAGGATACCGCCCACGTGCTCAGCCACCTCATCGAGCTCAGGCGCCGGCTCATATTCAGCCTCTTGGCGGTGATGGCGGGCTTCGTGGCGGCGTTTGCCTTTTATGAGCCGTTGGTGGATATGCTCAGGCGGCCGTTTTCGGCCCTCGAGATCGACTCGGTGCTGTCGCGCCGGCTCTTCGTGCATGCGGTGACGGAAGGGTTTCTGGTGAGAGTTCGCATCGCCCTCGTCGGTGGTGTGGTGCTCGCGCTACCGGTCATCGTGTACCACATGCTTCGGTTCGTCTTTCCCGGGCTCTATCGCAAGGAACGACGCACTATAGCCGCGGCGCTTTCTCTCGGGACGGTTCTCGCCGTAGCCGCCTTTTTCTACAGCTACGTGCACTTGCTGCCGATTTCGCTGCGGTTTCTCACCGGCTCGGGCTTCATCCCCGAGGAAGTCGGGGTGCTACTGAGTTATCGGCGGAGCATCGCGTTCGTGCTGCAGGTGCTCCTCATGGCGGTAGTGCTGTTCCAGCTGCCGGTCGTAGTTCTGGTGCTGCTCAAGCTGAATGTCGTTACCAGACGCGGCGCCCTGAAGGGCGGGCGGTACGTGGTCGTAGTGCTCTTCGGTGTTTCGGCAATCCTTACGCCCCCGGACGTGGTTTCGCAGCTCGGCCTGGCTCTGCCCTTGGTGGTGCTCTATTACGGTGCTGTGTTTGTGGCCGGGCTCTTTCGGTTGGGGGAAGGATAAGTCGATGTTCGGCTTGGGCTTCTGGGAGCTGGTTGTCCTCGCGGTGGCCGCTTTGATCTTCGTCCCGCCGAGCAGGCTTCCGACGGTATTCCGCAAGCTCGGGCGGGTCTACGGGGAGATCCGCGCCTTCAACCGGAGCGTGCGCACTACCATGCGCAGCATAGAGCGAGAAGCGCGGCGGAGGGAGCAGGAACAGGAGCAGGAGGACGATGAGAGGTCGCGCCCGCCGGAGGCTTAGCTCGAGTTGTCGCGGGTACCGTTCTCGCGCTCCTTCTCCGACGGGGCACGGGCAGATGCGTCATCCTCTTTGTCGTCTCCCGTCTCTTCCCCGGCGGCGCCCTCGCGGGCGCCCTTTTCGAACTCATATTTGGCCTTGCCCACGGAGCGGGCGAACTTCGGGATGGCGCGGGCTCCGAATAGGACGAGCACTACACCGACGATGATGATGATTTCGGTCGTTCCCACCATAAGGTAACCTCCTTTGCGGCCGGCGCCGGTGTCACCACCGCAGCTTGAAGAAGCTCGCCTCCTCGCTGTAGGACTCGGTGCGCGCTTCGAGCTCCGCCATGGTCTCGTCGGAGAAGGGCTCGAACTCCCGTGCGATACGCACGTTCTCTTCGAGCTCTCTCATCGACGATATGCCGACGATTGCCGTGCTTACCGGATTCGAAAGCGTATATCCGAGGGCTTCTTCCATCGACGATATCCCGCCCCGGCGAAAGATGCGACCGTCGTAGGAGGCGACTTTCATTGCGATGATTCCCATGTTCCGGTCGCGTGCAACCGGGAGCGCGTGCTTTATCATGGAGTCGAAGTGTCGGTCCGCGGCGTTCACCGACATGAGGACGCAATCGAAAGGATACTCGCTGAGTAGCTCGGCGAGGAGTGCCGCGTTCTTATGGGCCGTTATGCCGAGGTAGCGCACCGCGCCCTGCTCCCGCAGCTCCTCGAGGGCGGTAAGGGCGCCGTCGGGGCGGCGGGCTGTCTCGAAGGCAGCGCGATCGTGTATCGCGTGCAGCTGGTAGAGGTCGAGATAGTCGGTCTGCAGGTTGCGCAGGCTCTGCTCGAACTGCCTGAGGGTACCGTCTCGACTACGGTCGTCGGTCTTGCTTGCAAGAAACGCTTCATTTCGCCGCTCACGCATGACCCGGCCTATGTTCGCCTCGCTCGGCCCGTATTGTGATGCCGTGTCGATGTAGCTCACGCCGAGATCGAGAGCGCGAGCTACGATTTTCGCCGCGCGATCACGGTCTCCGGCCACGGCTATCGCTCCGCCGAGCCCGAGGATGCCGACCCGTTCACCGGTGTCGCCGAGCGATCGTCGGGGCATGGCTTCCCGCCGCCGCGCGTGCGCCCGGATTCCCGGCACGAGCCCCATACCCGCCGCCCAGGCGGCGGCACCGGCCCGCAGGGTGTTCTTGAGGAAGCTGCGCCGTGAAAGCCGATCGTCCATGGACTTGTATGATACCTCGATGAGCGGGTGCCGTGTAAGGGGAGCTGCGGTAGCCGGCGAAATGAATACGTTCGGATTCAATTCATCCTTGCGTGTGCGTGGAGGTGGGGGTATCCTAGAGGATGGGGTGGTTCGATATATTGAATCTGTCCGGTGTGGATGTCGGAGGTCCGGTGTCGAACGGGCCTTAGACGGGTAACGCAAGCGGATGTTACGAGAAAGGGGGCAGTGTATGTCCGACGAGAAGAAAGACTTTCAAACGGAGCCACAGATTGACGAAATTACGAGGCTGGATTTTCACCTCGGTGGGTTCGGGTCGGCAATTCCCATCCTCTTGTTCATCATTTGGGCGGTCGTCACGAGCCTGGCCGAGGTGGTCACCACAAACGGGCTATCCGTCGGTGCGGTCGTTGCACTGGTGGTGGGAATGGCGCTGTGCAAGCAGGACGGCCATACCTACGCGAAAGCCGTGATCGAGGGCTTCACCCGGACCATCGGCGCCGTGGCCATCATAGCGTGGTTCTTTGCCGGGATGTTCTCCGAGGTTTTGCAGGCGGGAGGCCTGGTGGAAGGGCTGATATGGATCGCCTCCACGGTCGGTGCGGAGGGGGCCATATTCACGGCCGTGACCTTCCTGCTTGCGGCGATCTTCGCCTCGGCGGTCGGAACCGGTTATGGAACGGCGGTCGCATTCGGAACATTGATGTATCCCGCCGGCGTTGCGGTAGGGGCACATCCCCTGGTGTGCGCCGGGGCCATCCTGAGCGGCGCAGCCTTCGGCGACAAGCTCGCGCCAATTTCCGATACGACTATCGTTTCGGCGGCAACCCAAGACACCGATGTGCCCGGGTGCGTCGCCTTTCGGTTCAAGTATGTTCTGATCGCGGCGTTACCCGTGGTGGTTCTGTACCTTCTCTTCGGCGGAGCCGCGGCCGCAGAGGCTGGTGAAGGGGCTGCGATCATCGAGGAGTATGCCGAGCCCGCGGGACTGGTGTTGCTGATCCCGTTTGCCGCGGTGCTCATCATCGCGTTCCGGGGCTATCATCTCCTCGTCTCGCTTACGTGGGGGATTATCCTCGGCATTCTCATCAACTTGATCTTCGGTCTTGCACCGATGAAGGACATACTGTACCTCGACACGGCGGAGAGCACCATTTCCGGCGCGCTGGTCGACGGTGTGGCCGGCTACGTGGAATATGCGGTGCTCATTCTGTTGATCGTCGCGCTCGGACACCTGCTTCGTCTGAGCGGCGCGATGAATCAGATGGTGGAATGGTCCATGTCGAAGATCAAGCGGGCGGTATGGAAGGCCGAGGTCGCCATCTGGGCGCTCGTCTCCGCGTTGAATCTTGTGATCACCATCAATACCGCCGCCGAGGTAGCCGCCGCGCCGTACGTGCGGAGCATCGGGCGGAAATACGGGCTCCATCCCTACCGGCGGGCGCTTCTGCTTGACGGGCCGAGCTCGTCGCTCGGATACGTGTTGCCGTGGAGCGGTGGCTTGCTGCTGCTGGTAACGACCATCGGTGGGGTCTCCGAGGAGTATGACTTCGTGCAAGCGGTAACCGCGACGCAGTTGACGCCTTTCGTCTGGTTCGGGTTTGTACTGCTTGCCGTTCTTCTCATCGTGAGCATCACCGGGTGGAACCGAAAGTTTGAAGGCCCGGAGGGTCCGGAAGGTAAGCCGGTCGACAAGCCTTACAAAGGCATCCTCGCGGAATCCGAAGAACAGAAGTAACGCTTCCTAGTGCTGCACCCCGACGGCTCTCATCGGGGTGCAGCCGGTTGACAACGGCGGCGTCGGCCTCGATGATCGATGCGCAGCTCAGGAGGCCCGACGATAGTGGAGAACACACTCAGGAGAAAGTTGCAGGGAAGGGGGCCTACGTTCGGCTCGTGGGTTACCGTCTCGCACCCCGTCATCGCGGAGTATCTGGCCGGTCTCGCTTTCGATTGGTTCGTGTTCGATCAGGAGCATTCCCCGCTCGACGCCGACACCACCCAGATGATGATCCAGGGGATGTCGGCGCGCGGAGGGCAGGAGATCACACCCCTTGTGCGGGTAGCCTGGAACGACCAGGTGCGGATCAAGAAGGCTCTCGATACCGGAGCCCACGGGCTGTTGATTCCCATGGTGAACAGCGCCTCCGATGCACAGCAGGCCGTGGCGGCCTGCCGCTATCCGCCGGAGGGAACCCGCGGATGCGGGCCCTCCCGCGCCCTGCTCCGGGATCCCGAGTACCTGCAAACGGCAAACGAGGAGATCCTCGTGATCGTCCAGATCGAGAGCGAGGTGGCGGTGGAAAACGCCGCGGAAATACTCTCCACCGAGGGCGTGGACGGATACTTTCTCGGGCCGATCGATCTTTCCTACTCCATGGGGCTCAGCGGCGACCTTTCAGACGAGGGGCTCAAGCGGGCGATAGAGCACGTGCGGGAAACCGGAGCGCGCCTCGGTGTGCCCGGCGGGATCTGGCAAGGGGCCGGCAAGACGGTGCGCGACCGGGTAGAGGAGGGCTGGAAAATGATCGCCCTCGGCTTCGATGCCAACTACATGCTCGACGGAGCACGGGCTGCGCTGGACGCGGTCGGCCGCTGAGGAAGGCCGGTTACCGGAAGTGGTCCCAAGGCGCCCCGCGGCCACCCGGCCACCCGGCCACCCGGCCACCCGGCCACCCGGTCCCGCGGCCACCCGGGGACTGTCGAAACTCGGGCAACTGTGCCACTCTACGTGAGGTATGACCGACAGTGGTAGCTACTCGCGATCGCAGGCGGCATCTATTCCGTTCTTCACCGCGGCCATGTTCCTCGTGGGGATGCAGATGGCCGAAACCGGCGCGGCCCTCGACCACATGGCGCGCTCGTTGTCCCTCGATTCCTCCGAGCAGGGGCTCCTCGTTTCACTCAGGTTCGTGGGAGGCCTCGTGGTCGGACTGTTCCTCTGGGCCGGGCACGCACGGGTGCGATTCAGCGGAGCGCTGGCCGTCGCTTTGGGGCTGGTGGTCCTTTCAGGGCCTCTGCTCTTCGTAGAGAGTTACGCCGCCGCCCTGGCGATAGCGGGACTTCGGGGACTTGCAATGGGTACGGTGATCCCGCTTTCGGGGATGTTTTCTGCGGCTCAGGAAATGAAGCCGACGGGACAGGTTGCCGCGGGGGTGAACGCAGCGCTCAGCGCGGGTATGGTGGTGCTTTCGCTGGTCGCGACGGTATTCGCCGCTACGATCGGTGTGGGCTGGCAGGCGTACTGGGCGGCGGCGAGTATCATGGCACTGCTTATGCTGATACTCTTGCCCTTCGTGGCGTTCCCACCGGTGCCGGAGCGAGCCGAGGATCGCCCGAGGGAGCACGGGATGAGCTCCTCTGCCGCTCGGGGCGGCGAAGTGCCTGATGGCGGAGTGCCTGCCGGTAAGCCCGGCGGTGGACGCGGTCGTGGCCGCTGCGGGCGGCTACGGGGAATCATCGTCTACTTAACGCAATTAACGCAAGGTACGACG